>NZ_JBYNRX010000039.1:0-59707 GCF_057785375.1 Roseiflexus sp. | reverse complement strand
CGCGGCAAGCGTTGCGATCTGAGCCTCTTTCAGTTGGGGTTGCGCTTGCTGGAGCACCTTTTGAACGAAGGCAAAGAGATTCCCGTTGCCTTCCAGATGGTAGAGTAGCTTTGCGTAAAAAAGTGTACGGTAGTGAATTAGGGGTTAGGGGTTAGGGATGAGGGGTTAGGGAGCGATGAATACAATCGATCTTAACCCTCAACCCTGACCCTTACCCCCTGGTTGATTAGGGGTTAGGGGTTAGGGATGAGGGGTTAGGGAGCGATGAATACAATCGATCTTAACTCTTAACCCTCAACCCTGACCCTTACCCCCTGGTTAATGATGAGACAGAAGTGCAATCCGCCAAAAATCGGGCTGGTGCTCGAAATCGGGAGCGGCGATAATCCGCACCCGCGCGCCGATGTTCTGCTCGACCGCTACCCCGGCGCCGATAACCGCGAGCGCGGCGGGGATCTCGTGGTTGATCGCCCGTTCGTGGTGGCGGATGCTCATCATCTCCCCTTCGTGGATGGCGCGTTTGCGTACACCATCTGCTCGCATATTCTGGAGCACATGGACGACCCGCTCCAGTTTGCCGCCGAACTTCGGCGGGTGAGCGCCGCCGGGTATATTCAAAGCCCGTCCGAAATCGCCGAGCGCCTGTTCCACTGGTCGTTCCACCGCTGGTATGTCAACCTCGAAAATGATACGCTCGTGCTCCATCCGCGTGAAGCTGGCGAGCCGTTTGGCGAGTTGTTCGATTATCTCTACGCTTATAACCCCGCCTACTATTTTTTTCAGCGCAGCATGCCCGATCTCTTCTGGGTTGAGCGCGAATGGCGCGCCGAAAATCTCAAGATTGAGGTGCGCGATTCGTCGCCGCTTCGCCTGCGCGACCCGGCGTTCCTGCACGATCTGGCGCGTCCGCGTATGTCGCTGCTGCAACTGATCGGGCTGTTCATTGTGTCGCTCGTTGCGCGCACGCTTGGCGCCGGTGTACGCCGCCGGATCCGGCGGTTGCTGCGGCGGAGTTACGTATGAAGGTCATCACCGTCAAACTGCTCAAACCCGAAAAGAACGACTCGGTGATCTATCAGGCGGAGGTCATTCAGATGACGCCGGAGTATGCACTGGTGCGCGCCCGGTGGGATCGCCCGCGCCTCGACCTCGGGTATGTGACCTTCGAGCCGGGAGACGTCTTCCTCGAGCATTTCTACGCCAGCCGCTGGTGCAATGTGTTCGAATTGCGCAGCGCAACCGGCGCGCTCAAGGGGTGGTACTGCAATGTGACGCGCCCGGCGATCATCAGCGCAGAGGCAATCATCTCCGAGGACCTTGACCTCGATCTGTTCGTGTCGGCGCGGCGCGACCGCCTGCTGCGGCTCGATGTCGAGGAGTTCGAGGCGCGTGGGCTGGCGCAGCGCGACCCGCATGCCTATGCTGCTGCTCACGCCGCCCTGGAAAAACTGGAGCGCCTGGCGCGCGCAGGAGCGCCGCCTTTTGACGGGGTGGCGCAGAATATTCACAGTCCCCCCCCTACGGAGGGGGGCGGCTGAGGTCGCTGGGGTGGAGGCAGTGGCGCGGCGCCCCGTTGCCCCCCCTGTCCCCCCCCTCCGAGGGGGCGGCTGAGGTCGCTGGGGCGGGGATCCGCCCGCTGCGAAGCCTGCCTTCGCAGGCAGGGGCAGGTGATACAGGATTATGGTATACAAGTCCACGCAGTGTCCCTGAAACACGACATTGCGCCCTCATACTCATGCGCGATCATTCGTACAATACCGCTGGGGCGCTGCGGGCGAAAGCCCTCGCTGAGCAAGTGAAAGCCCCGTCGGAGCGCTGATGCCGATGCGCAGTCATACATCCACGACCGCCAACGCACGTTGTGGATCGTTACGCCTTGCGAACCGGGCGCTCGAACATCTTGTCTGACTGACTGCAAGTTAGTGTCAGTTCGTCGGATCAGGCTCTTATCGTAGAACGTGTATGACTACAATCATTGGCATTGGATTGGTCGGCTACGGCGGCATTGGGCGGATGCACGCGCTCTGCTATGGGATGCTGCCGCTGGCGCACCCCGAACTGGCAGGACAGGTGCGCCTGGTTGCTGTTGCAACCGCCAGCACCGCGTCGGCGGAACGGGCGCGGCGCGAACTTGGCGATGATGTGCTGACGACCACTGATCTCGGTGAGATGCTGGCGCATCCGTCGGTCACGGTCGTGGATTGCTGCGCGCCAACCGGCGACCATGCGCGGATCGCGGAAGCGGCGCTTGCAGCCGGAAAAGCGCTCTTCTGCGAAAAACCGCTTGGCGCAACGCCAGTCGAATCGGCGCGCATCGTCGAACTGGCGCAGGCGCGCGGATTAACCGGCGGCGTGAATTTTCATCTGCGCTTCGCGCCAGCGATTCAGGAAGCGCGCCGACGTGTGACCGGCGGATTGATCGGCGAGGTGCGCGGCTTCCATCTGCGCTACTACCGCAGCAGCAACCTGCGTCGCGACCGCGCCATCTCCTGGCGTTTCAGCGGACCGGGAAGCGGCGTGCTCGCCGATCTCGGATCGCACCTGATCGACCTGACCCTTCATCTGCTCGGTCCGATCCGCGCTGTGTCGGCGCGCACCGTCACCGTTGTCGTCGAGCGCCCTGGAGCGGATGGCGCCCCTACGCGAGTCGAAGGCGATGACGTCGCCTGGCTGTCGCTCGAACTGGTCAACGGCGGCTACGGAACCATCGAGGTCTCGAAAATGGTTCCCGGCGCCGGCGACGATATTCGCATCGAGGCGTATGGCAGCGCCGGCGCGCTGATCTTCGACACCCGCGATCCCAACGGATTGGAGATTGTCGAAGGGATCGGCGAGATCGGCGGACGCCGGATCGCCACCCTCAGCCGGACGACCCCGCCGGCAGCGTTGCCATCGCCGGAGACACCGGGAGGGACGTTGCAGTGGCACCTGGCGTCGATTGCGTCATTTGTCGGCGCTCTGCGCCATGGCGTCTCCCCAGAACCGGGTCTCACCGATGGTTTGCAGGTGGATCGCGCGATCGGCGCGGCGCGGCGGAGCGCCGCAGCCAATGGCGCGTGGATCGGGGTGAACGAAGGGTGAGGCGTGATGCAATGAATGGCTCTTCTCCACCCGATGCGTTGCGCGTCGCTATGCTGGCGCGGGTTGTGTTCCCGCTCCACGGCTTTGGCGGCATCGAGCGCCATGTCTTCCATTTGACGACGCACCTGGCGCGGCTTGGCGTGCGGGTGACGTTGTATGTGCAGACTCCGCGCAACGATGAACCGAATCGCGATTCGGTGCATCCCTACGCCGATGTGCTCCCCGGCATCGAGCGCGTTATCACGCTGCGCTACGACTACACCTCGCCGGTGCTGCGCCCCAATTCGATTCTGGGACGACAGATCAACTACCCCTGGTATTCCTGGCGGTTGGGACGCATAGCGGCAGCAGCGGCGCGGCGTGGTGCGTATGACGTGGTGCATGCCCAGGGATTGTGCGCATTCGGATATGGCTGGATCCGCGTCCGTGATCCGGTGCTGCGCTGCGTGCCGTTTATCGCCAATCCGCATGGGCTGGAAGAGTACCGCACCCCCGACTGGCGCAAATGGCTGGCATATGCTCCCTTCCGCGCCCTCTACTCCTACGGAACGCGCTGCGCCGACCGCGCCATCGCTACCGACGCCTGCACGCAGGATGACCTGCCGCGCTATCTGGGAGTCGATCCGGCGAAGGTCGTGGTCATTCCCAGCGCCATCGACGCCGATGAGTGCCTGGCGCCGGTCAACGACACCACACGTGCTGCGCTGCGTCAGCGATTGCGTCTCGATGAGGCGGACCTGACAATCCTCAGCGTCGGACGGTTAGAGCGCAACAAAGGGTATCACGTGCTGATCGACGCATTCACCCGGCTGCGGGAGCGCCTGCCATCACGCTGGCGCTGGCTGCTGGTCGGCGAGGGGAAGGAGCGCCGCGCTCTGGAGAGTCAGGCGCAGCAGGCTGGCATCCTCGACCACGTTACATTCGTGGGCCGGCTCAACGACGCCGAACTGCACAACCTCTACGAAGAGGTCGATCTCGTCGTGCATCCGACGCTCTACGAAGGTTCATCGCTCGTGACGCTGGAAGCCATGATCCACCGCCGTCCGATTGTGGCATCGGCGGCGGGCGGCATTCCCGACAAAGTGTTCGACGAACGCAATGGGTATCTGGCGCGCCCCGGCGACGCTGATGATCTGGCGGCGCGAATCCGGCTGGCGCTGGATCAGCGCGACCGCTGGGCAGCGTGGGGCGAAGAGAGCGTTCGCATCGTGCGCGCGACCTTCGACTGGCCCGTGGTCGCGCGGCGGACGAAGCAGGAGTACGAGGCGATGGTCGGGGCGAGGCGAGAGGCGAGGGGTGTGAGGCGAGAGGCGAGAGGCGAGAGGCGAGAGGCGAGGGGCAAGAGGCGGGAGGCGGGAGGCGAGGGGGGGTGAGCCGGGAGGTAGAAGTGCGCCGCTGGCGCGCCCGTGCAAACGTTGCGCGTTGAACTGGGGAGAGTGGAAAACCTCCCCGACCTTTGAGGTCTGCGCCACCGGTGTCGTGGATTCAAGGATCGTTGCGAGCGGCAAGGGGCTTGTCCTCTGGAGGCGTCTTGCCGCGACCTCGAAGGTCTTGGGGAAAGGTTGCAGGCAAGGAATACCGTAGGGGCGCCCACAAAGTTTGAAGGCGGGAAGGTTGCAGGTTACAGGCGGCAAGGGGCCTGTCCTCTGGAGGCGTCTCGCCGCGACCTCAAAGGTCTTGGAGGAGGGCGCGCGGCGGGCAGGCACAGGGCGGACAGGCACAGGGGCCTGCCCCTACGAGCGCAAACACATGTGTGGAAAATGCCCTGGCGGGCGTCAGCGCCATCAGGAGAACGATCACCCTAAAGCCGGAAATCCATCCCCAGGCTGAACAGAAAAGCAACACCGCCGCCAGCGTCGCCAACATCCAACACCATGGATGGCATATCGAAGGCGCACGCTTACTATGGTACAATTGTACCAGCAGGCGAGCATCCAGGCGAGAGGAACCATGCAGTCAGCCCCGGCTCGAACAGGGATCGAAGCCACGCCGATTGTTGTCTTTCACATCGCCGTTGGTCCCTTCGATGGCAACGGACATTGCCCGGTGCAGGCGAGCGTCAACGGACGCGCCGTTGCGTCGGAGCTGCACCTGGCGGAACCGCTGGTCGATCTGGGCTATCAGGCGCTCCACGCGGGTATGCAGCGGATTGCGGACGTGGCGGCTATCGGGCGGGCGCTGGGGCGGGCGCTGTTTACGCCGCCGGTTCGCGCGCTCCTGCTCGACGCTGCGCGTTCCGCCGCCGCAGATGGCGCGCGCTTGCAAATGCGCTTGCAGATCAACGCCCCTGAACTTGCGGCGCTTCCGTGGGAATATCTGTCACTCGGCACTACGAATGTCTGGACGCCGGCGCTGCGTGCCGACTATGCGCTGGTGCGGGCTGGGAGGCGCATCCCGCCGCTGCCGCCGCTGCCCCTGCGCGAGCCGCTGCGCGTGCTGGCGGTCGCCTCGCCTGGTAACACACACTGTCTGGATGCGCTCGAACGTGCGCTGGCGCCTGGGATTCGCGCTGGACGGATCGACCTGCGAACGGCGCACGACGCCACTCCTGCAACCCTGCAACGGGCGCTGGCGGAAGACGCACCGCATGTGCTTCACCTGGCAGCGCGCGTCGTCCTGTCACCCGAACAGCGGCTCGAACTCGACCTTGGCGCTATGATCGACGCTGGCGACCTAATCGATCTGCTGGCGCACGCGGCAGACCTGCGGTTGGCGACGCTGACCGGCAGTGACGGGAATGGGCAGATGCTTGACGTTGCCCCCATGCTCTGCGCTGCGTTACTGATCGACGAACGCCTGCCCGCCACGATTGCATTCAGTGCGCCGCTGCCTGCGGGCGAAGCGGCATGCTTTGCGGCGCTCTGTTACGACCAGCTGGCGCTGGGGGCGCCGGTCGCTCTCGCCGTAACGGTCGGGCGCGCGGCGCTGGCGCGGATCGGCGACCATTGGGGTGCGCCGGTGCTGCGGGTTGCGCCTGATACCGACGCGCTGTTCCAACCTTTGCCGCGCCGCGCCGCGCGCCCGCGCTCGATGATTCGACCGCTGCCCTTCGTTGCGGCAGCCGCCGTCGGCGCTGCGTTGATCCTTGGCGGATACCTGTTCCGCGCCCCGGGGCGCACACCGTCTGATGAGACCTTTGCGATTCAGGCTGCGCCGCCGACAGCACGCATCGAAGCGGCGGCGACCGCCAGGCGTCCGGCGTTTCTGCCGGTTCGCCTGCCGTTCAGCGAACCATCGGCGACGCCGACGCCAGCGCCGTCTCCCACGCCGACGCCGCTGCCAGCACCTGTCGGGTATACGGTTCATCTCGTTGCAACTGGCGAAACGCTGGATGGCATCGCGGCGCGGCTGGGCAGTGATGCAGGGGCGATTGCGGTCCTGAATGCGCTCGACCCCGACGCGCCGCTGCGCCCCGAACGGGCGCTGGTCATCCCGCTGTTCCGCACCGGAGAACCGGCGTTCGGGCTGACCGAACCGGTGCGTCGCGGCAACCCGGCATCCGGTAAGGTGGCGCTGACCTTCGATATCGAGATCGACGATACGACCCTCTATGCCATCCTCGAAGCGTTGCGGCAGCGTAACGTCAAAGGGACGTTCTTCGTCACGGGGAACTGGGTCAAACGCTTTCCCGATGCAGCGCGCGCAATCGTTGCCGACGGGCACGAGATTGCCAATCACTCGCTGACCCATCCCTACTTCTCCTGGATCGGTCTCGACGGCATGGCGAATGAATTACGTGAGACCGAGCGGATTGTTCAGGAGATCACCGGTCACAGCACACGACCGCATTTTCGTTTCCCGTATGGCGACTACACCGCGCAGGCGGTTGCTGCGGTTGCTGCAGAGGGATTTATCCCGTACCATTGGAGCGCCGATGATCGGGCGATCCCGGCATGGCTCGACCGCGCCGTCGCCGATCCGTCAGGAGCGGCGGGCGGCATCCTGTTGATGCACGGGCGCCCGGCGACTGCGGGGATGCTCCCTGGAATCATTGATCGTCTGCGCGCTGTCGGGCTGGAACCGACAACGTTGAGTGACACGCTCCGCTGATTCGTTTCTGTGAGGCATGTTCATGAAAGACGTTCTTCCTGCAATCGAGCAATGGCGCGCGCGCGGCGAGCGTGTGGCGATTGCCACAGTGGTGAAGACGCTTGGTTCCGCGCCGCGTGGAGTTGGCGCAAAAATGGCGGTTTCGTCGAGCGGCGCCATGGTCGGTTCGGTCAGCGGCGGATGCATCGAGGGGGCGGTGTTCGATGCCTGCCAGGAGGCGATTCGCACCGGCAAGGCGCAGTTGTTGCATTTCGGCATCGCCGATGATGACGCCTGGAATGTCGGGCTGGCATGCGGCGGCATGATCGATGTGTTCGTCGAGCCGCTGGACTGGTGATGCACGGCGCTGCTTTGCTGGCTGCAACACCAGAGACTCGTCGAACGTCTGATAGAGCGATCAACCAGATGTTGCCCAATCACTGCCCGTGTTGACCGTCCAGCGGCTGACGTTGGCTGAGCCTGTCGAAGCCCGCGTCAGCCGCTCCACGTCCTGGATTGTCCAGGTTGTGGTTGATCGCTTTATGAGATGGGTGTTTGGAACTTTCAAGGGCAGGCGAAGGCGCTGCCTTCGTCCACCCCGGCTTCACCTCATGAGGCGGATGTTCAGACACCCTCTGAAATGGGTGGACGCACACCCAAAGAGCATAGCATTAATTTGCAAACCAGGGGTGGAGCGCGTCCTGTCGAACGAATGACACGCCACCGCCCGGCACTATGTGAATGAGAACTATCATGACTCTCCTGTATACCACCCTTAAGTCTTGCCTTGCCGCAGAGCAACCGGTCGCTGTAGCGACGATTGTCGATGGCGCAGGGCAGATCGGCGCCAAGCTGCTGGTGCGCCCCAATGAGGCATTGCTTGGCACTCTCGGCAATCACGCGCTCAATGAGTCGGTCGAGCGCGATGCGCTGGCAATGCTACTGCGCGCGGAAAGCGGCATTCGCACCTATACCGTCGCCGATGGCGAAGTGCAGGTCTTCATCGAAACCTACCCGGCGCCACCGACGATGTTCATCGTCGGCGCGGTGCATATCGCTATTCCGCTGGTGACGTTCGCAAAAACGCTTGGCTTTCGTACCGTGGTGATTGATGCGCGCGGCGCGTTCGCCACTCCTGAGCGGTTCGCGCATGCCGACGAACTGATCCACGCCTGGCCCGATGAAGTGCTGCCCGGACGCCTGACCAGCAACAGTTTCGTGGTGCTGTTGACGCATGACCCGAAACTGGACGATCCGGCGCTCAAGGTGGCGCTCTCCTCGCCAGCGCGCTATGTCGGGGCGCTGGGAAGTCCCAAAACCCATGCCAGACGCCTGGAGCGATTGCGCGCCGATGGCGTGCCGGAGGAGCAACTGGCGCGCCTGCACGCGCCAATCGGTTTGAAGATCGGATCGAATTCGCCGGAGGAGATCGCGGTCAGCATCATCGCCGAAGTTGTAGCCGCTCGCCATGGATTGACCGGAAAGTAGCTCGTTTGCACACCCATGATTGATCTCCGACTGTTGCTGGCAGTCGCCGCCGGTAAATCGGCTGGCGTTGCCAGCCGCCTGTTGCGGCGCGGCGGCGGCACGACGCTCCCCGGCGTCGTCGCTCGACGTATCGATCCGCAGGCGCTGCGGAAACTGGCGGCAACGCTGCCACAGGGGGTCGTGCTGGTTTCTGGCACGAACGGCAAAACCACCACGACCCGCATGATTGCAGCGACGCTGGCGGACGATGGACGGATGCCGCTCCACAATCGCGCCGGCGCCAACCTGATCAGCGGCGTGACTGCAACGGCGCTGGCTGGCGCATCGTTGAACGGGCATACGCACGCGCACATTGGTCTGTTCGAAACCGACGAAGCTGCTTTCCCCGGCATCGCGGCAGAAACCGCGCCGCGCCTGATTGTGCTGCACAATCTGTTCCGCGATCAGCTCGACCGCTACGGTGAAGTCGATACGGTGGCGCAGGGATGGCGAGTGGCGCTCGCACGTCTTTCTGCGGCGACAACCGTGTTGCTCAACGCCGACGATCCGGCGGTTGCGGCGCTCGGAGAAGGGTTATCAGCCAGGGTGCGCTATTATGGTCTCAATGATCTGCGCCACGCCTCGGGCGCTGCGGCGCAGATCGGCGATGCCCGCTTCTGCCGGCGCTGCGGCGCGCCATACCGTTACACGGCGCTGTTCTACGCGCACGTCGGGCATTACCGGTGCGACTCGTGTGGCGCGATGCGCCCGACGCCGGACTATGCTCTCGAACGGCTGGACCTTCGCGGCACAGAGGATGCCATCCTCTATCTGACCTTTCCAGGGGGGGCGATGGAAACGCATCTGCCGCTTCCAGGTCTGTATAATGCGATCAATGCGCTTGCAGCAATCGCTGCGTGCCTGGAACTCGGCGTTCCGGCGCCACGTATTCGTGCCACACTCGAACGTTTCGACGCTGCCTTCGGACGTATCGAGCGGGTCGATGCGGGTGGCCGCCCATTACTGATTGCCCTGATCAAAAACCCCGTCGGCGCCACCGAAACCATCCGTATGCTGACGGATGCGTTCAACGTTCAACGCGCAACGTATTCTGAGACGTTGCGATGCAACGTCTCTACGGGTGACGTTCAACCCTCAACGTATTCCGAGACGTTGCGGTGCAACGTCTCTACGGGTGACGTTCAACGTTCAACGTTCAACGTTCAACCCTCCATCTCCTCATCCTGATCAACGACCGCCATGCCGATGGCACGGATGTCTCGTGGCTGTGGGATGCGGAGTTCGAGCGTCTGGCGGGGCATGTGGCGCACGCGACAGTCGGCGGAACGCGCGCGGCGGATATGGCAGTGCGGCTGAAGTATGCGGGGGTCGAACCGGGACGCCTGACCGTCGTCGACGATCCGGCAGATGCGCTGGACGATGCGCTGTCGCGGTTGCCATCTGGCGCAACGCTCTACGCTCTGCCGACCTACACCGCCATGCTCGATTTGCGCGCCGAACTGGTGCGTCGCCGGTGGGTGCGACCGTTCTGGGAAGATTAGACTGCATCCAGACCTGAACTCAATACCCTTCGAATAAGCTCACACAAAGGCGCAAAGGCGCAAAGACTCCGCGCCTGATAGGAAGATCACCCTCAACCTGGACGATTACGCCTGCACCTGTGGAGCGGTTAGCGCTGGTTTCGACCGCTCAACCTGCGTTGGCTTCGGCAGGCTCAGCCAACGCCGAATGGATGCTGCTCCGATGACTGACCGCGAGCGGGACGCCCGTGCACCCAGGTGGGACGTTTAGCCCTCATCCCACGGATTAATGACCGGTATGCCAGCGCCAGCAAAGTCCCTGATGTTGCGCGTGACCAGGACGTATCCTCCGTCACGCGCGATTGCCGCAACCAGCGAGTCGATCGCAGGCAATAACCGTCCATTGCGCTCGAGCGCCGCAGTCAGCGTTCCCCAGGCGAGGGCGACACTGGTTGTGATCGGGACGATCCGTCCCTGGAAGCGCAGCAGGAGATCGTTGTGCAGCCATTCCTGTATCGTCTGTTTGCTCTCCGTATCGGGGAGTTTCTCAACGCCTTTTTGAATCTCGCCAATAGTGATGACGCTCAGGTATACCGTGTCGGGGTCGAGACCGTCGATCCACAAGATGACCTTCGGATCTGGTCGCCGGGAGATCAATTCAGAGATGACGTTGGTATCAAGCAGATACTTCATATGCTTATGTCATCGCGCAAACCGCTCTGATCGCGCTGGAGATCAATATCGACTCCAGCGAGCGGCGACTCTTGAAAGAATTCGGAGAGTTTTCTACTTGTGAGGTGCATACGCCGATATTCGGTATACGACAGAACCACCACTGCCTCAGTTCCGCGTCTGGTGATGATCTGAGGACCATTGCGGAGCGCCTCGTCGACGACCTCGCTCAATCTGTTTTTGGCTTCGTGCAACTGCCAGATGCGCGACATAGATTTCTCCTGTCTAGCCTATCTAGCCAGATTATACCATGCATCAAGGCGCTAGGGAGACCGCACGATGTGGTATAGTTTGCACGCACTTGTTCTCTCCGCGAATGAAATCGGTTGCAACGCCGGAGATGCATTGCAGAACCGAAGGAGCGCATGCTATGGTCCCCTATTTCACGCATGTCGGCGGTAGCCATGGTCTCAACATGCTGGATGTCAATCCCTGTACCCTGCTCGATTTCGGTCGCCTGGTCCTTGTCGATGGCGCCAGTTTTTCTGGCGAAACCGGCGGACGCGAGGCGGTGCTCGTTATTTTCGGCGGGCGCTGCACGGTGCAGGTGGCCGGAAAGACGTTCGCCGGGATCGGCGCGCGCCCCAATCCGTTTGCCGGAAAACCGTATGCGGTCTATCTGCCGGCTGGCAGCGTCTACACGATGACAGCGCATGGCACGCTGGACGCCGGTCTCTGTTCGGCGCCGTCGGATCTGGTGACCGATCCGTATGTCATTACGCCCGATATGATTGTGCGGGTCGATGCGGGCGCCGCCAACTTCAGCCGCACGCTCTACAACATTCTGACGACCAGCAGTCAGCCGGAATTGCCTGCCTCGCGGTTGTTGGTCGGTGAGACGTTTGTGCCCTCGGGTAACTGGAGCACCTACCCGCCGCACAAGCACGAGGTCGATAACCTGCCCCACGAGGCGTACCACGAAGAGATGTACTATTTTCGCGTGAATCCTCCTGAAGGTTTCGGGTTGTGCCGCCATTACAGCCCGGAGCGCGGCTATGACCATACGTACACCATCGCCGACTCGACGATTTTCATGACGCCTCACGGCTACCATACCACCTGTAGCGCGCCAGGGTATACGAACTACTTTCTCTGGTTCCTCGCCGGCGCCGGGCGCACCCAGGCAGTCGCGTTCGACCCGGCGCTCGCCTGGGTGCAGAAGGCTGTGCCGCTGATCAGGCAGGCGGAGCGAGCATGAAGAGGAATGCACTCGATCAATTCCGTCTCGATGGTCGTGTGGCGCTCGTCACCGGCGGCGACAAAGGATTGGGGCAGGGGATTGCCGTTGCGCTGGCGCAGGCTGGCGCGGATGTGGCGGTTGTCTCCCGTTCCGGGAATGCGGCTGCGACGCCGGACGCCGTCGCCGCAGCGGGACGGCGTGGCGTGGCACTGACCGCTGATCTGAGCAGCACTGCATCGGTTGACCGGATTGTTGCCGAGACCTCCGCGCACCTCGGACGGATCGATATTCTGGTCAACAACGCCGGGATTATTCGTCGCGCGCCGGCAATCGATTACGGATGGAACGACTGGCGCGCCGTGCTCGACGTGAACCTGGATGCGGTCTGGGCGCTGTGCCAGGCGACCGGACGCCTGATGATCGCTCAGGGGCGCGGAAAGATCATTAATATCGCGTCCCTGCTCGCCTTCCAGGGCGGCATTCGCGTCCCCGCCTACGCCGCTGCAAAACATGCTGTCGCCGGGTTGACGAAGGCGCTTGCGAATGAATGGGCGTATTTGGGGGTGAATGTGAACGCCATCGCCCCCGGCTACATGGTCACTGACAATACACAGGCGCTACGCGACGACTCGGAACGCGCCCGACAGATCCTCGAGCGCATTCCCGCCGGGCGCTGGGGCGTTCCCGACGATCTGGCGGGTGCGGCGATCTTTCTGGCATCCTCCGCCAGCGACTATGTGCGTGGTCACGTGCTCGTCGTTGATGGCGGGTGGCTGGCGCGGTGAAGCAGCGGTTGCATTCCGCTTTCGGAAGTATGGCATAATGCGCCTTCGTCCGGTCAGTACATATGAGAGCTACGAGGCTGCATGCACCATGTTGTTTATCGTCCGGGCAGGGGCGTTGCCGTAGCTGCGCTGCTGATTGCGTGCATTGTGGCGTTGCCTGCCTATGCCGCGCCGCGACCGGCTGGGATTGCCGATGGGGTGATTGTCGCGCCAGACGGCGGTTTTGCGCTGGCGCCTGATGCGCCGCCGGCGCCGGCAGCGTTTGGCAATGCTGGACGTTTCGGGAGTTTCGTCAGCGACGCAGTTATGTATCAGAGCGTGTTCGATACGCTGCGCGTCACGTATGAAACCCGCCTCCCGCGCGGCGCACAGGTGGCGCTCGATGTGCGCGCCAGCGCCGATGGCGTGCATTGGACGCCGTGGGTCGTCGATCTGACATCGGGCGCAACGGCGCAGTTCGACCGACCGGCGCGCTATGCACAGTATCGCATTCGCCTGCTGGCGACGGATGAAATGCCGTCGCTTCACTCCCTCCGGTTAACTCCGATCCGTTCCACGCCATCGTTCACCGCATTCGAGAACGAGCCGCCGCCGGTCGCGCCGACGTTTACCGTCCACGCCACGCGCCTGGGGCTGGTGGGACGGCGCACCGCCAATGGTCATCGAATCGCCCAGCGTGACCGTTTTGTGGCGCTGCCGTGCGTCTGCGTGCTTTCCAGTCGCGGCGGCAACGAATATATGGTGCGTATCACGTACAAGGACCGGAGCGTCGTCGCGCCAGTGTACGACGTCGGACCGTGGAACACGCGCGATAACTACTGGGACCCGCAGGAGCAACGATATTTCAGCGACCTGCGCCAGGGATGGCCCCAGGACCACGCCGCTTTCTTTGATGGGCACAATAAAGGACGCGCACAGCATGGCAGGGTGCGCTTCCCCACCGCTATCGATATTGCCGATGGTATTTGGTGGGACGACTTTGGCATCAAGGGCGACCGCGCCGTGGTGGATGTCACGTTCCTCTGGATGGGGCGCGACCCGCTCGAACCGTCCGATCAGCCTCAACCTTCCCCGGAAACGCCGCCTGCTGATGCGTCTATCGCCCCTGCGCCCGGTGATACGCCGCCTGCTGATGCGCCTATCGCCCCCGCGCCCAGTGATACGCCGCCTGCTGATGCGCCGGAGGATGCAGAACAGGGTGCAGGGGAGTGACGTTACTATGCACTTATGTGTGGTCAGGTGGTTGCCACACTACGGGTACGTCCCCTCACGAGGTGCGCAACGTCCCGACGCCTGTTTTCCTCTCATCCCCCCTCTTTCCACACGATACATGATCCACACGTCTGAGAGCGGCTTCCAAGCCTGTGCAGGCGGGCTTCGCGCCCCTCCCCCGCGCCTTCCGCCGCCAGGCGGATTTTTCGAGCATCCCCGCACAGAATCGTCTCCCACCCTGTCCCCTGGCGCTACCCGCGTCCCCTACCAATGCCCGCCGTTTCCTGCAACCATCGTGGGGCATGGTTGGTCTTCACAGTCGCGCCGCAGCGGCGTATACTGCGGCGCAGAATAGTACGCAACGCGGTGAAGGATGCAGGCCGCGATGAGCAGACGGCGTTCGGGCGCAGAGCTGCGGCTCTATGCCCGAACGTCGTTGTGTTGGCGGGGAAAAACGTTTAAGGTTCGTTACAACGCAGAAACGGTGATATGCTATGCTCAAATGGCATAATGTCTCATTACCTGTCACCGGAGGTTTGTATGACAACAACCCGTCATCGCTCGACTCGCCGTCTGCTCCTCTTGACGCTGCTGGAGCGGACATCCGTCACTGACCGTCAACGCTGTTCGTTCAACCAGGAGAGTGCATGATTCGTCTCATTCTTCAACGACAATCGTCATCCATTCTGTTGACCCTGGCCGTCGTTCTGTTCGTGGCGCTTGGACTCGGCGTGCTGTTCGGCGTTCCGCGCGGCGGGGACGCCCAGGCGCTGGGCGACCCGAACGCGCCGCGTCCGACCGTCGCGGCGCCGACGGTCATCGCCGCGCAGCCGCCGATTGCCCGTCCGGCGGCGCCGGTTGACCATCGTCCGCCTGACCGTCCCGACCCGTCCTTGCGCATGCCCGACGTCGCCTTGCATCCCGCCGCCATCGCCGCCGTTCAATGCGCCCTCGGCGCGACGGCGCCGGCGCACGACCCGACGCTGGACGAAGCCGCCATCGCCATCGCCCGCGCCGGGTTCGCCGCCGACTCGGTGGACGCCATGATCGCCGCCGAACGCGCCGTCGCCGCCGAGTACGATCTGATTGTATGGGGCGTCCTGGGCGGCTTCGCCGCCGTCCATGCGCCGGACGCCGACCCGTGCCGCTTCGCCGGCAAGGATCTGCGCGCCGAACTGACCCGCCCGGAGTGGGCGTCGGCGCGCGCCGTCGGCGTCGCCTTTTTCGCCGAGCCGAGCGCCGACGCGCCGGTCTCGGAACTCATCGTCGTCGGACGACGATGACCGCAGCCGGGAGGAGTCTTCCATGCCGTTCCGTTCACTTCTTCGCTTCATCCTGATCGCAGCGCTTCCCATCGCCATGCTGACGGTCGCCGGCGGCGGCGCGTCCGCCGACGACGCGCCGACGGACGGCATCGCTCCGTTGCCGCATGAGTCCCGCTCGTTCGATGCGCCCCAAGCGGGGGGCGTCCGCCCCGTCCCGACGCAGGCGGACGCGGGGGAGTCCGTCGCGCCGCCCGCAGCGGTCAACGCCCCCGTTCCCCCGCAGACGGCGGGCTTCGAATCCATCGCCCCGCAGTCGGCGGGAAGATGGAGCGTCTATTTGCCGCTCGTGGCGACCCCGTCCGACCCGCTGCGCGACATGGAACTGGAGTTCATCCGCCTGCTCAACGAAGAGCGCGTGCGGCGCGGCATTCGCCCGGTCGTCGAAGAAGCGCGCCTCAGCGCCTATCAGCGCGACGCCAGCGCGCCCCTCGTCGCAGAAACCATCGCCGCCGAGGGATTGAAGGCCGGGTGCCGCCATCAGGCGCGCTATCCGCTGATGCGCTCCTTCGCGTTGCTTGAAGCGCTCGCCTGCAACGTCGTCTCGGCATCGCGCGCGCTGACCATTCTGCTCGACAGTCCGCCGCATGCGGGGATCATCCTGAACGACGACGCCGACACGGTCGGCGTGGGGGTCGCCGGCATTCCCGGCGATACGTGGGGCGGTTATGTCGTTGCGGTGATGACGGCGGCGACCGACATCATCGCGCCGGAGGACCTGAGACCGCGCGCGCTGAACGCCGTCAACGCCCATCGCATTGCGCTCGGCTTGTCGCCGCTGACGCCCAATGCGGCGCTCGACCGCGCCGCGCAGCGCATCGCCACGCAAACCGCCGCACAGCCGCCGGTTGCCGCGAGCAATGGATGGTAGTTCATCCCCTGCGACCACTGGTTTGACCCGACGGAGTTTGCGCAGGCGGAAGGGTATCGCGGACGGACGTTGACCAGGACATTGTGCAAGCAGAACGCCGGGTTCTACTCGCGGTCGCGGATCGACGCCGACCTGGCGTGGCTGCTGGAGCCGCCGGATATTCCTGCGGACCCGTGGCAGGCGGCGTATCAGGCGGAGTGGCGGGCGGCGGGGGTCGGCGTCGCCTACGCCTACAACGACCTGTGGCCGGATCGGTTCTACGGCAACAGTCACACGTTTATCATCATCGTGCTCGGCGATGACCCGAACGGATAATCAGGAGGATCGCATGCGCGCATCATCGTCCGACTCCTTCGTCGCTCCGCCGTCAAGCGCCGCCCCGCCCCCCGCTCCGCCGCCGGCGCGACGCGGGGGAACACGGCGCCGCATGACGGCGGTCGTTGCGATTATCATCGCGCTGCTCATCGGCGTTGCGCTGCGCCCCGCCGTCAGCGGGGCGCAGTCCGGCTTGCCAAGCGGGCACCCGTGGGTTCGGGTTCCCGTCGGCAGTTCCTCTACGCTTACGCTGTATGAAGATGTCTCCCGTCGCTACTATCACGGACGGGAAACCGCGCCGCAGCCGCAGTTCAGCGGCGGGCTTATCATCAATCGCCCCGGACCGCCCAGCGGGTGGCCCGCCGTCGGCTACCCCGGCGATGCCGTGCTCGGCGGAGTGAGCATCCCCGGACAAGGCGCACGCGTCGCCTGCCCGAACGATTGGCCGGACAACAGTTCTCCTTTCTCCTTTTGGTCGTCCGGGTACTGGGCGGTTTTTGCACCATGGTCGCGGCAATCAACCGCCGGTTCCGTCACGTGGACGAAGGGAAGCGAGTACAGCGCCTTTTTCCCCTCCGGCGGCGGGTGTGCGGTCGGTCAAATGTCCTGGTACGTTGAACCGACGCCGACGCCGACGCGTCTTCCGGGCAATCCGACCCCGACCCCGCTGCCGTCGCTGGCGCCAAGCAGTATGCCGACGCCGACGATGATCCCTGGCGGTCCGGCGGCGTGTCAGACGGTTCCGTATCCGATGCGGCTGTCCCTTGAGGTGAGGAAGGCGAACGGGACGACGGAGCTGCACCAATACAACTATCTTGCCTATCGTACGGATTACACGTTCGACGTATACTGGCATGCGCAAGGCAAGAACGTGACGTTATACGATATCCCGCCGAACGATCGCGAGGACCCGACGACCCGCTTCCCGCACCTGCGCACCTGGATTCGGCTTGCTCCGGGCGACGTCGTGACGGCGACTTTCCCCATTGGGGAATTTGACACCTTGTCGGGGAACGGGATAGGCGGCGCGTACCATTGGGGCAGGGCCACCATACGGATCGCCATTCAGGAAATGGGGACGGACCTCAGTCCGGGGGGGAACGGCGAGAACGCCGACCGGCTCCTCATGTGGCTGGACATTGAAAGAAACGCACGGGACGGACTACCTCCCGCCGTGCCCCCAACGTGGAAAGACCTCGATTTCCAGTTCAACACCTTCGCGCCGCCGATCGGGTTCCAGGCCGTTCTCGCGCCGGGGGTTGCGATCGTCGATCCCAGAAACGTGTTTACGTCCTTCGACGGCGCGGACCATGGGAACGAGTCCGCCGTCCCGCGCAGATCCTGGCCGGACGAAACGCATCGTTACCTGCGACCGCTTCAGGGGCGTTACCCTAACGGGGACATTATCAACCCAAACACGGCGAACGCCCCGCCGTTGAAGTTCCGCTTCACGGTCGGAGAGGGGAAGATGTATCGCATGTTCGCCATCACCCGCATGGAACGCCCCGGCTGCGACATGGGCGAAACCGATGGCTGGAAACTCGGTCGTCCGGTCGGAACCTTCTCCCAACTCGCGTTCGGCGATCCGCGGACGGATGATTTCAATCCGAACCCTGACCTCATCATTGCGCGCGGCGGCGCGCAGGAGGTCGCCGCCGGCGCCCGGGCGGAGTATCGGATCGAGGTGACCAACAACCCGCGGGTCACGAACCCGATCACCTCGATGACGACGCTGCTGACCGAGACGATTCCGTCGGGACTGGAGTTCGTCAGGGCGAGCTGCGACAATTGCACGACGTTTGCGCAACGGAGCGGAACCTCGCCCAACGGCGCATTCGTTTGGGACATCGGCGCCATCCCGCCGAGCGAAAGGCGCACCGTGCACATCACCGTGCAGGCGCCGTTGACGGCGCCCAACGCGGCGACCATGGATGCAAAAACCATGCCGGCGCCGCCGCAGGAGGACAGGGTCCCGGGTAACAACCAAGCCAGCCATACGATGCGCATCGTGCGCGGGAATGTGCGGGCGGAGATCGTCGCGCCGAGGCTGACGCGCCCCGGTCAGGAGTTTGTAATTCGCGTGCGGGCGCGCAATACGACGCCGAACGCGCCGGCGTTCATCCGTCAGATGATCCTGACGCTGCCCTACGGCGTCGCGCTGGTCGACGCCGGCGGCGGGCATGTGGACGGGTCAAGCGTCTCCTGGAATTATAGAGGGGTCGAAGGGCTGCGCGTAAACGGCGGCGCGTCGCACGAGCAGGTCGTGCAGGTGCGGACGCTGCGCGAAGACGAGACGGCGGCGCTGCCGGCGTTCTTGACGACGAATCTGCAGATCATCCCGGTGCCCGGCGGCGACAGGGATCCGAGCGACAACGCGGCGCGGGCGCTCACGGTGGCGCTGATCACGCCGAGGCCGCAAGGCGACGTGCGCTTGCGCATCCATTCCGAGTTCGACCCGAACGAGGGGGTGTACCTGACGGAGGGTGCGGCGTTCGCGTGGCCGCTCGGCGAGACGCTCTACTTTACGCCGCGCGTGACCCTGACGGAGCGACAGCCCGGTCTGCCGTACTATCGGGTGGATCAACGGATCGTCGCCTGGAGTTTCCGCTCCGGTCCATGGAACCTGACGCAGTCCGGCGCGCCCTGTCGCGCCCGCGAGGAGCCGCTGGCGACGGACACGGCGCATGCCGACCTGAGCGGGATGCCGGGGTGTCGCTATCGCTACCTTGACGCGCAGCCGTCGCCCGACGACATGCGCCGCCAGGGACGGCTGCACTGGTCGGCGTTTGCGCCGAACGTCGAGGAGCCGACGTATCTTGTCTCGCCGCCGCCGGCCGATCCGAGCATTCGCATTCGGTATGCGGTGCTGGTCACGTTGACGGAAACCGGAGAGGACCTGGACGAGGACGGACGGAGCGACAGCGTGCTGGAGCGGCGAACGTTCGTTCTGGACGGCGGCGAGGCGCCGGTGACGCTGATCGCGCCGCGGGATGCGCGGTGACCAACGACGCGAGGGTTCATCAGGAGGGCGCTCCTTGCGGGGCGCCCTCGGCAAAGGACAGGACGCACACCCAAAGGAGGATGGACATGATCGAACGCCTATCCGTCATCTTCCGCCGATCCATCCGCCGCTCCTGTCATGGGCAGTCCTTGATCGAAACGGCGATCACGCTCTCCATTCTACTGATCATCATTTTCGGCGGGGTGGCGGCGATTCAGGCGATCGGCGCGCATTATACGGTCAGCCAGGCGGTGCGGGTCGCGGTGCACCAGGCGGCGCTGCGCGGCGCGACCGGCGGGATGGACGGGCGCGACTATGCGCTGAACGACGCGCCGGGACCGGTGGCGGAGGCGGCGCGCGCAGCGTTCGCCGGGAGCGTGTTCGCCGACCCGCAGCACGCCGTCATTCGCGTGCGCTGCGAATCCTCGTGTCGGCGGTATGACCCGGTCACGGTGACCATTTGGTATCAGGCGGAGGTCTGGACGCCGATCCCCGGACTATTGACCGACATTCGCGTCGAACGGAGCGCCACCCGCACGCTGGAGCAGGATGTTCAACCGTAATCGCAGGAGCTGCGCCATGAAGCGACCCGCCAACCGCTGTCTCGCCGTTCTGATGCGCGCCGAATCCGGGCAATCGCTCGTGTTCGTTGCGCTGGTTCTGGCGTTTCTGACGCCGTTCGTGTTCACGATCATCGAGTTCAGCGAACGCCAGCTGGAGGTGGCGCAGATGGAAGATGCGCTGCAGCAGGCGACGCGCTCGGCGGTGCAGACGTTCGCCTATGACCATCTGGCGCGCAATCGTCGGCGCATTAACGAGGAGCGCGCCAAGCGGGAGGCGCGGCTGACCTTCGAGCGCAACCTCGGCACAGTGCGGGGCTTGAGCGGAACGCCCGCAGACTTGGCGCGGCAGGTGACCTGGACGATCCTGCCGGAGGGCGGGACGTGTCGGTTCGCAAATCAGGAGACGATGACCTTTGATCGGCCGGCGGTCTGCGCCGAGGTGCGTCCGACGCTGACCGGGTTCGGTCTGCTGGGGTATGGACCGTACCGTCCGCTTATCACGGCAGCCGCAGCACTCGATGTCCTGGAACGATAGGATTTCTCAATAATCACGACAACGGAGAGCTACTATGTCCTCAAGTCTCTCGACACCGCTGAGCAGTGCGCTCACCCCCAAAAAGTCGCAGGTTGTACCGGCGCTGTTGCTCGTTATCGGCATTGCAGCATCGCTCGCCGCCGCCGCCTACGGCTATATCGAGAGCCGCCGCACCGAACGTGTGGTCATTGCTGCGCGTGATGTCCACTACGGACAACAGATCACCGCCGATGATCTCGCTGTGATCGAATTGCCGTTGCATCGTCCGGTGCAGGTGACGGGAATAACCGATCCAGGCGCCGTCATCGGGCAATATGCAACCCGACAGATTGGGGTAAATGACCTGCTGCAAGCCAGCATGCTGTCGCCGAATCTGCCAGATGAGCCGGTGTATCCCAACGGGCGCAAACTGGAGCGGAACATGGTTCCGGCCCCATTCGCACTGACCGGCGTAGGACCGGTCACCGACCGCGACCGGTTGAACATCGGGTTCATCGCCAGCGACCCATTGCTCTGCGACCGAACACGGGCTGACGTATCGCCTGGAACTGTTCTGAATGTTCCAACGACCCTTGTGGTGGTTCAAGAAGGTGCGCGGGCATATGCCTGCCGCTGGATGTCCGGCATTCCAATTCTGTACATCGAAGACGACGTTGCATATCTGGAAATGACCCCCGCGCAGGCGCATGCGCTGCGGGCGCTCCAGGCGGCAAATGTGGCGCTGTGGGCGGAGCGTTATGGCGCCACCAGCGATCCCTTGCAGTACATGGACCGCCTTGATGCCGCCCAGGTCATTTTGCCCGACCTGACGCGCCCTGTTACCGAGACGCTTCGCCTCGAGCCGCAGATTGTCTCTGACGCGCGCGCGCCGATCCCTGGCGCGACTGCGCCGATTCCCGGCGCTCCAACCACATCTTCCCCTGACGAATAATCTGCGTTCCCCCCCATTATCGGCAGATACCGTCGCTGTACAGGACAGGAGGCATCCTATGAGCGGGTTTTTTGTCGCAAAAAACGGTCAAGAAATTGAAACACAGTCTCTCGATACACATCAACGCACCGTCTCTGACGCTCCGCTTTCCCCCAACGAGCGGCTGGCTGAACTGCGGTTCTGCCAGGAGACCAGGCGGTTGAGCGACTGGCAACGACCCGTCGCCGAAACCATGTGTCGCGCCGGTCTTGGCAACGGATACACCGTTGCGGAATGGGCAGAGATCGCATGGTACGGTCCGCTCGATTTCTGGCTGCACCCCGGATCGCGCGTGTCCGACATGTTTATCGATGGACCGGATCGCACACTGGTCGTTGTTGAGGATGGGAACCGCACCGATACCGGCATCCGCATTGGCGACGAGTGGTTGCGCTGGACGCAGCGCCAGTTGCTCCTGCGAGCCGGTTTCGTCACTCCCGATCATCCCGACGACTGGCGCAGTGATGATGGGCGGGTCGTTCACGCGCTCTACGGCACAGCCGACCGGCGGCTGCGGTTCGCTGTCACCCGTCCGCCGTATACGCCGGATGGCGCGACGGTCGCTGTGCGCGCGCTTCCCGCGCGCTGGCGAACAATCGACGATCTGGCACAGCAAGAGGCGGGCGTCCTGCCACGCGAAGCCGCCGAACTGCTGCTCGAAGCCATTCGGCGCGGCGTTACGCTTCTGATTGCCGGCGGCGCGGGCAGCGGCAAGACCACTCTCACAGCGGCGTTGCTCCAGGCAATTGCCGCCGAGAAGCGCGTAATCCTCATCGAAGACGCGCGCGAATTGCCGCTGCCGCCTGACGGAGTGGCCGTGGAAGTGTTGCGCAGCCGCAGCAGTTTTGCCGGTTGTGTCCGATTGGCGCTCCGCCAGCGTCCTGATCTGATCGTCCTTGGCGAAGTGCGCGGTTCTGAAGCCCTGGCGATGCTCGAAGCCGCTGCAACCGGTCATCCCGGCATCTGTACGATCCACGCTCCCGACGCGCTCACCGCGCTGCGCAACCTGGAGCGCTTCGCCACACTCGAAGGTCTGGCGTCGCCGGGGATTGTGCGTGGTCTGATGACGAGCGGCGCTGTGCCGTTGATTGCGCTGCATATCGGGCATTACGGCGGACGTCGGCGTGTCGGGCAGGTGATCGAGGTCATTGTCACAAGTGGTAGTCAGGCAGGCGACATCCTGCCGCACAACATCCTGTTTGCTTTCAATCCTGCAACAAACCGGCTCGAACGGAAATACCCTGTCCAGAGCGCATGGGGCAAGGGTCGGCTATAAGGCTGGGATTTTCGAACACAAGGAGCTTTCCATGGCAACCGAACTCTTACTGGTCACCAACACACCAGGGCTTGTCGAGGCGCTTGGCGGCTACAATGGCATTCTTCCCTTCGCGGCGCCGAACCTGGCGCGGGTACGCAGCCTGATCGTCGGCGAACAACCGCCGCCGGCGGTGTACCTGGAAGATACGCGCGGCACCATTCCCGACCTGTGGGACACCATTCGCGCGGCTCAGGCGCGCGGAGTGCGCGTGTTGATCGGGCTTCAGAGCATTGGCGTGGTGCATGCCGGCGACTTTACCGACGCCGGGCTGGCGGTAACCACAGCACGTGGACCCGAAGCGCTGGCTGCCTGGATCGCGCAGCAACTGGGCGCTGCCAGACGACTTGCCGCGCGCCAGGTGACGATTGCGGTCGCCGGAGCGAAAGGCGGCATCGGGAAAAGTCTGGTGGTTGCATCGCTTGCAGAAGGGATGCGTCGCCGCGGCTTGCGTGTGCTCGTTGTTGACGGCGATCTCTCGAACTCAGGTCTGGTGCCGGAATTTCGCATTCCGGCGGGGTTTGGCTCGTTTCTGACATTGCGGCAGGAAGGACACGGTCATTCGCGCTTCACACCCGCCAACGTCGCTCGCCTGATCTGGCGGCATGCTCCCAGCGGCATTGACTTCCTCCTTGGCGCCGATGAGTCTGCGCTGGCTGCCGACTTCACGCTGCCGGATTGGCGCGCACTGATGCAGGCGGTCGGCAGCCTGGGCGAGGTGCTGGATCACGATTATGACGTTGTGCTGATCGATACCGGTCCTGACATGAAGAAACGCCCATATGCGCTCGAAGCCGCGCGCAATGGTGGATGGGTCGTCCTGCCGGCGCCGCCGGGACGCAAAGAGCGCGCAGGGGTTGGGATTGCGCTGCAACAGTTTGCGACGCACCAACCCGACCTGACTGATCGCTGCATGCTTATTTTGATGGAACCTGAGCGTGGCGTGACCGTTGGTGTGCGCCGGGTCGCGCCGTTGTTTGCTGAACATTGGCCCAAAGCCCGCATCATCGGCACATTGCCGCGCGACCCGTATCTGGTCAGCCTGGCAAACGAAGAGACGGATCGGTATCTCTCACCACTCGATGCCGGCAGGTTTCGCCCTTTCTCACTGGCGGTTCACAATATCGTTGAGGAAATGTGCGGCATTATCGGGCTGCCGCTGCCGCAACCGAAACCGAGTGTCAACCTGTTCCGGCGCTGGTTTCCAGGAAAACCAATGTTGAGAGCGGGAGGTGAGGCGAGGCAAGGGGCGTGAGGCGAGGGACAAGAGGCGAGGAGTGGGAAGGAACCCCGGTTCTCAGTTCTTGGTTCTCGGTTCTCGGTTCTTGGTTCTCGGTTCTTAGTTCTCGGTTCTTGGTTCTCGGTTCTCGGTTCTCGGTTCTCGGTTCTCGGTTCTCGGTTCTCGATTCTCGGTTCTCGGTTCTCGGTTCTCGGTTCTTCAACAAGGATACGCTATGAACCCTCGATCCATCATCAACCCATCTACGCCGCTGCTCACCATCGAGGAAGACGGCGGATTGGCGACGCTTCTCGGCGGACCAACCGACACCCTGGCGCGCGAGGCGGCGCTGCGTGAGGCAGCCATTCTACAGGCGGCGCGTGATGAACTCCAGCAGGCGTTCAGCGCCGACGGACGGCGGCATTTGCTGAACCCGTTCGCGCCTGCCGCCGAGCGAAACGCCGAAGTCGTCGCCGTACTGCGCCAGGCAATCGGGCAGCATCGCGCGCGTGGCGGCCCGCTGGCGCGTGTCCCGACCGATGATGAAACGCTGCTGGAGATCTTTGCCGCTACCATCGGTTGGGGACCGGCGCAGCGGTACCTCGATGATCCGCGCGTCAACGAGGTCAAAATCATCGGGCGGCGCATTCGCGTACAGGAGAGCGGCAAACCCTTTGTGACCGTTGCGGAGCAATTTGTCACTGCCGCTGAAGTGCGCGATCGCGCAATGTTACTGGCGTCGCTCATGGGTGTCCACCTCGACGCGCAGAACCCGCAGGAAACATTGCCCGCCGATCACGGAACGCGCATTCATGCAACTATTCCGCCGCGCATCCCGACCGAAGATGGCGCGCTGATCTGCATCCGGCGCGGGCGGCGTGTCGCGTGGGATTTACACGACGTGATGCAGCATGGCACATTTGATCGGCAGATCTGCGACCTGCTGCTGCTGCTGGCGCGGGCGCGCTGTTCGTTCCTGATTGCCGGGCGCACCGGCAGCGGCAAAACAGCGCTGCTCGAAGCGCTCGCCAACTCCTGGCCCGGCGATCCCCATATCCTGACCATCGAAGACCACATGCAGGAGATCCATATCCGGCGCGCCGACCTCTGGACACGCGAACAGGTCAATACCCAACGCGACCCCAATGCCTTCGGACGTGTCGCCAGAGAAGCGCTGCGTCAGACGCCCGATCTCCTCTGCCCTGGCGAGATACGCGGCAACGAAGCAGGGGCGGTGCTGGCACTTGTGCTCTCCGACCATCCGGTCATCACCACGCTGCATGCGCGTTCATGCAGCGAAGCGATTGAACGCTTCGCCAGTTTTGCCGCCATGCCTGGCGCATATATGTACGAAAATCGCCGCACCGATGCCCTGCGAGACGCAGCCAACGGCTTCGATGTGGTGATCAAGGTGGATAACTGGGAAGAACTCGGTCTTCGCCTGATCACCGACATTGCGCTGCTGGACGGCGTCGTTATGGAAGAAGGCGCGCCCCGTCCGGCGCTGGTTCCGCTGGCAAAGGTCGATATCCGGTCGGATGGACGGATCATCTGGCAATGTCGGGCAGTCGTCGGCAATAGCGGGTTGTTGGAATGGGCGGAAAGCGATCAGACGCCAGCATCGCTGCGCGAAAAACTGATACGGGCGCGCGCTCTGGCGCAGGTGCGGCAGAGCGCCACTACCCTCGACGCTGTTGCAGGTGCGATTGCCCGCGCGCATACCCACATGCTGGCAGGTGCGCCAGAGCGCGCGCTGGCGGCGCTGCGCAGCGCCTGGCTGCAACGCCGCGACCCACGACTGATCGGTGCAGCGCAGGACATCTTGAGTCAGGCGCCAGGCACCTTTGCCAATGCCATCGAGCAGGCAACCATCGAGGGTGCGGCGCTACAACGGCTTATTGAAGCAAACCGCTGGCGCGACGCGCGCCTGGCGCTCGATGCGATCATGACCGACCTGGCAATTGCAGCGCATGCTGCGCCGCCGGGCGGCTGGGAAATGGTCGAGGCTCACATTCGTCAGGGTATCGCTGCCGAGACCGCTGCCGAAGAAGCGCGCATCGAAGCGGAACGGGCGCTCGAGCAGGGGCAGCCCCGACTCGCCGTTGATATGCTTGCCCACTTTACTCCATCCAATCTGCCGGTAGCGATTGCGCTTCCACTGATTCGTGTGCGCGAACGCGCAATGGAATATCTGGTCCAGACCGGGCAGGGGTCTGAAGCCGCGCTTGCAACGGTACGCGCACAGCGTCTGTCGCTGGAGGCAGGCAACAAACCGGACGCATGCTGAAAGGATGCTGCAATGAACCCCGAATCGATGATCATACCGAACACGACCCATCCTGAAACCGTGTGGCTGGCGGATATTCCGCCGCTGGCGGCGACCATTGCTGCAATTCTGGCGCTGACGCTGCTGATGCGCAGCCGATTGGGGGCAGCACTCGATGCGTATCTCGTACAACGATTCGCCCGTCCTGGCGCCGATCTCCTCGATCCTGCGCTGCGCTGGCATCCCCCGGTGATATGTGCGTCGCGTCTGCTTGGCGTATGCGTCATCGCCGCGCTCGTGATCCTGGTGGTCGTCAACCGGATCGGACCGCTGCTCGTGGCGCTGGTGCTGGCAGGACCGGCGACGGCGCTGCTCGTCTGGGGGCTGCTCTGGTTTGAAGAGCAGCGCTACGTGAACCGCATTGACGCCGCACTACCGGCGACGGTCGGGCGACTCGAGGCGCAGTTGCGTGCAGGAAGCGGTTTGCAACCTGCCATCGAGAAGGTTCTTGCCGATATGCCTGCCTCGCCGCTCAAAGCCGAATGGTCGTGGCTCCTGGAGCGGCTCGGACAGCCGCTCACCACCGGATCGCTCGCCACTGCGACGAGCGTGTGCGCTGCGTTGCGTGCGCAGACGCCATCGCGCCGCCATGCCGCGTTTCTGAGCCATCTTGAGATTGCTATCGATCAACCGCACGCCTCACTGGTGCAACGTGTGCGGGCCGCGTATGAAGCCATGCATGCATCCGACCGCCGCGCCAGTATGCTGGCAACAGAACTTTCGCAAATGCGCAATACTGGAATTGCTCTCTTCCTGATCAATGTTGGCATCACGCTCTACCTCTTCATCGTGCAGCACGAGCGGTTTCTGACCGCGTACAGGAGCGAGGTGGGCGTGCTCGCGGGAGCAGTGCTGGCGCTGGTCGTCGGTGCGCCGCTGGTCGGCGGCTACCTGTTGGGACGGGCTGAAGACATAACCTATTGATGCCACCAGATGAAGCGAGGCGTTCCATGATCGACATCTTTGTTGCACCGGGCGTCTGGACAGTTTTTGCCGGTATTGCCGGAGTCCTGATTGCCGTTATTGGCATGGCGCAACTCGAGCATGCGCGCGCATTGGCGAGCGGATTGCGCACTCTTCCTTCACGTTGGGGTATGACCGGACGGTTTGTGCTGGGACACCTCGCAGCACTGCCGCTTGCGTTGACGCTTGTCTTCCTCATCGTGGCCACAGGAATCGACGGCATGCCGCGCCTGCTCCTGGCAACTGTTGCATTCGCTATCTATCTGTATATCGGCGTGATTATCCCGCGCAAACCGATGACAGCCAGACAGCGGGAACAGAAACGATTGCGACGATTGATCCCTTCGTTTGTTGCCTATGTCCGTGTGGCGCTTGCCGGGTACGATCCGCCGCCGGCGCTGCTCGAACGCTACCTGATACGACCCGATGACCGATATGCGCCGATGCAGCGCGTCGTGGTCGATGCGCTGCGCCTGGTGCGCGACCACGGCGTACTGCCGTTCGATGCAGTGCGACGTGTGGCGCGCGAGCGGGGATGCCCTGAATTGATCGATGTTGCGGAGGCGCTGGCGCAGGCTGAGGCGGAAGGTTCCGATCCGCAAACAGCGCTGCTGGCGCAGGAAACGACGCTCAATCAGGTGCTCCACGACGAGTTTCGCCAGATGATTGAGCGCCGCAAACTCTATCTGCTCGCGCTCGCAGCCCTGGCGGTCGTCAGTGTGCTGGTGCAGATCATCTTCGTGATTGTTATGGGCAGCAACGTGATGGGGCGTTTCTGAGCCGGAGTATGGCACGATGACACCTTTTCGCCGCAACCGTTCACGTCGCCGGAGTGCGCCGCCGCAGACCATCGCGCAGCGCCGTCGCGCGTCTCGCGTTCCGACAATCGGAGATCGGGTGGTGCGCTGGCTCCTGTTCTGTCCGTCGGTTGATCGGCTGCTGACCATCATCCTGCGCTATCCGCGCGCGCTCATGATTGCTGCCATCGGCGCTGGAGCAGGGCTTGCGATCTGGCACATGGGGGCGGTTCTGCGCGCATCCGATGCCACACCGAATCTGGCGCGCATCGCCGATGGGCATGAATTTTCGCTGCCGACCCCGGCGATGACGCCAAACGATGACGTTGTACGCTTTCTGGCAGCGTACAACCAGGCGAGCGCACTGGCTGCGGCGCATGGACAGGCGGCGCTGCTCGAACCCTATCTGGCGCCCGACGGTCCCGCCTGGCAGGCAGTGGCAGCGGAGTATGCGCGTCGCGCCGGCGCCGGTGAGCGCCGCAATGCCACCCTGGTGCGCTGGGGCGTTTTGCAGAGCGACGTGACCTCCGCCGGGGGATGGATCGATACCCAGGAGCAGTGGGATGTCGTCATCACTGTCGGTGGACGCATTATCGACAGCAGACGTGGCGTACTGACTCGCAACCGCTACTGGTTGCGCCAGGACGCTGGCGGCTGGCGGATCGTCGATGCAGCGACAACTGAGGTGATCCGATGAGTGTGGCGCATAAGCAAGGGTGTCCTGTCCCTGTTGGTGTGCACGCGCAAGATACCCTCGCTTCCGGGAAAAGAGTGAACACGTGTCTGTCGAAGGGGCGCTGCGGGCGAAAGCCCTCGCTGAGGATGCAGTTCGACCATGCTCACTGCACGTGAAAGCTCCACTGAGGCTGTTGCTGCCAATACGCGGGCGAGACCGGATTTCTTTCTCAATGTTCATCAGCCCGCAGCGTCATCGCACACCGGATGTCATATGGCATCTTTGCGCCTTTGTGTGAGTCTTCTACGAATGCGCGGTCATTTGGACCATACTGCTGGAGCGCTGCGGCAGGACGCCGGGCCGCTGCGGGTGAAAGCCCTCGCTGAGGATGTGGTTCGACCCTGCTCAGTGCACGCGGTTCGACTGCGCTCACCGCAAGTGGAAGCCCCGCTGAGGCTGCTGATGCCGATGCGTAGATGCGTCCACGCCTGCTGGTATGCGTTGACCGTTGCGCCTTGCGAACCGAACGCGCGAACGTCTTGTCTGACTGAACGCGATAGGGTATGAGATGGGAGCATGGCTATGACATTCCACTTCTGCATTGCGGATAACGATCTCCCTGTCGAACACGCGCAGGATGCCGTAGCCGCTACAGGCGACAGTTCCCTGTCGCAGAGGACATTCCGTACCGGTGCGCACAGATGGCGTTTTGGCGTTGTCATGGGTGTTATTCTCCTGACTCTGCTGATCGTCCCGCCGCCGACGGCTCGCGCCGATGCGCCCGGCACACGCGGTGATCCGTTCCAGCCGCAGGGTTCGACCCGTCAGACAGGCGCTGCACCCGCCGATAGTCTGCTGTGGCAGGAGGTGCAACCTCTGGCGCCGTCGGGTATGCCTCTGGATGCGCCGGCGCCGCGAATCGCGCTCGACTCTGGTCCGACTGGCGGCTGGCTGTCGCGCAACCTTAACCCCGGCAACTGGGTTCTCGATGCCGGGATGGGCGTTGTGGCGGGGGTCATTGCCTCCTTCGGCGAGACAGCGCAGCGCACGGCGGCAGTGCTTCTCAATGCGCGCGCGTCTGAGCAATCCTGGACGATCATTCCTTCAAGCTGCGGCGACAACGCCGCAACCAACTTCGTCTTCTGCACGCCGCCTGCCCTCACCTACAATCATCCGGCGATGACATCGATCTGGAGCGTCATGCGCGCCGTGGCGCAACTGCTGGTCACGCTCCTGTTCGTTGTGCGAATGAGCCGTTTGCTGGCGGAAGGTCAACCAAGCCTGGCAGCCGAAGGGAAAGGATTGCTGCTGACCTTCATCGGCGTTTCGTTGTTCATCAATTCGACGCAGGCAACGCTTGCCCTCATCATCGATCTCTTCAATGCCATCAGCGATGCGCTTCTCTCACGAGCTGCGTTCGAGATGCCGACGCCGGTGGGACCCGACTTGAATATCGGTGCGCTGCTGATGTACGCCCTGTTCTGGTTGGTGATGGTGTGGTTGATCATCAAAAGCGCGTTTCGCGTGGTGCGTGTCATGGTGCTGGTTGGTCTTGCGCCGATTGCAGGCGCGCTTTTGATGGATCGCGCAACGTCACCGCGCTTCTATGGCTGGCTCAATCGTCTTTTCGATCTCCTGATCGAGCAGGTGGCGCTGGCAGCGACGATGATCGTCGCAGTGGCGCTGGTGTCGCCATTGAGAGGCGGTGTGGTCGAGGCATTTACCGGGTATGTTCTTGGGCTGCTCACATTGCTGGTGACGGTGCTCGGGTCGGAGAAGTTGACCGGCATGGCGCAATCGGTGACGCAGGGCATGCCGCTGGCGACGCGGTTGCAGAACTACCTCTGGCGCAGAAGCGGAGTTGTTCCGAAGGCGGAGAAGGCGGCAACGTGGACGGTGAAACGGGTCGCGTCCGCTGCTGGCGATTCTTTCATGCGTCTCGGCGTTGATCGTCGCTTTGACCGGACGGCGCGCGAGGTTGTCCGACCGGGCGCGGATGCCGCGAGTGGCCATTCCGCCGCTGCGCCACGGACCGTCGATGGGCGCATGCCATTTCAGATGCCCACCGCCGATAGCCGCAGCCGGCGCAGGTACGACCGCCTGAAAGCACAGATGCTCGCCGGTGATCAACCCGACCTGGCGCGGCGCGACATCGCAGCAATCCATGCGCGCGGCATGCGCGCTCAGGCTGATGAGATCAGGAAGCGTATCGGTTTCGGAACTCCGCAGCAGGAAGTGCTGGCAAAGCGGCAGACCGCCGCCGATCTGGAACGGCGCGCCGATCAGCACGAAGCGTTTGCGCAAGGACGGTTGCGTCCGCGTCCATCGCCGTGGAATGCCGGGCAACGCCAGCGGCGCCGGGAAGTTGCGCGTGATGCCCTGCTCGAAGCGCAGGCTGAGCACCGGATCGAACGCGAAGACACACTCGCTGCGATCCAGCGCGACGAACGCGAGTTACGCAGCGCCGCTCCCGAACAACGCGCCGCAATTATGGCGCGCATCCAGGAACGGCAGGCGCGTGTGACGGAACTAACCCCCACAGCGGGCATGACCGTCGCCGCAGCCACCCGCGCGCGCGCGGCGGCGCTCATGCGGCAGCGCCTGGCGGCGGAAGGGCTTGCCACGCCGCCGCGCGCGCGCCAGCCGTGGGAGATGAGACCACCATCAGCGCCGCCACATCACTCTGTCACTCCTCCGGTCGAGCGTTCCGCTTCAGGGGCGGGTCATCTCTCAACACCGCCGCCCGCTCACCGCCGAACGTGGGAAATGGTAAAACCATCGTCGCCGTCCTGTTCCGTGATTGTCACCGGGCATCGCACGCCGGACATCAGCCCTTCGGCGCCATTTCCGCATCCGCAGGTTTTGCCGACGCACCGCGCATCCGATGAACAGGAGCGCCGCCGATGAGCGAGAGCGAACATCAGTCTATCTCTCCATCACCGGCGCGTGATGTCGCCCACGGCGCTGCGCGCATGGCAGCGCGCCACATGGCAAAGCGCGCGCTTGCAGCCGGCAGTCATGCGGCGCTGAAGATCGGCGCCGTGGCGGGTGGCAAGGTCATGCTCATCGTGGCGCTGGTCGTTCTGGCAATTGTCCTGATCTGCGGCCTGGCGCTGACGATTGCAGGCGCGCTCGGCATGATCTTTCAACACACGGCGCTCCCCTGGCCCGTAGCGCCGGACGTGCAACCCGACGGAACCTACCGCGCAGGCGGGTGGGCGATCTCCAGTCGCTTCGGATGGCGTCTCCACCCGATCACCGGTCAGCCCGAGTTCCACGACGGCATCGACATTGTCAGCCCGACCGGCGCCTGTCCCTTCGCGCATCGCTGTGTGATTCCTGCCATGATTGATGGCATGGTCACATATGTTGGGTGGGACTCGAACGGCGGACGTCAGCCGGATCGGGAAGGCGGCGGGCAGATCGTTGTCGTCGAGAGCAGTCGCGGCGCGTACCAGACGATCTATGCCCACCTGGAACCGTACCGCCTGCATGTGCAACTCCAGGGGCGAATTATCGATGAGTACGGACGCTACGACGATTATGCCGACTATCAACCGATCGGCGCCGGCGAACTCATTCCCGATGTTGCCGACGGCGCGATTGCCATTGCGTGCCGGGGTGACATGCCCACGTTCGCGCCAGTCCGCAGCGGTGCGACGATCACCTTCCTCTACGACCGCCCTGCCGATTGTCAGACCACGGTGACGTGGGGTGCGCGCGGGGATGGCTGGCGCGGCTGGATTGCCGACGATCCGCCGGCGAATGCACGCGGGCAGGCGACGCTACGCTGGCAGACGCCGATCAACGGCTTGCGCGGTCAGCGCCGCGCCGGTGATGTGGCGTTGCGCTTCCGTGCCCACCTCGTGCCGCCGCCGCCGCCACCGACTCCAACCCCGACGCTGGTTGCGCCAACGCCAGGAGTGCATGCGCACGTTAGCGAACCGCCCATTCTGGTGATGCAATCAGCCGCAGGAAACCACGCCAGTCAGCCCCCCGCATGCCAGCCGACGAGCGATGGCGGGCGCTGTGTGTGGCGGCTGGCGGATATTCCGGTTGTGTCACGTGAGAATGCCTTCTGGAGTAATGGGTATGGAGCAGGAAGCCTGAAACGCGCGCCTCGCACGATGTCCTTCGCCGTCGAGCCTGGCGTTTCGCCCTCTCCAACACCGACGTCACAACCGCAAACCGCTTCATTTCTGTCCGCGAGCATGAGCACGGTTGGGTCCTACCAATTGCCCGTTGGCGGGCGTCGTCAGGTCGCATTGACCGGAACGAGCAGCGACTGGCCCCTGACCGTCGAAGTCGATGCTGGTGAGCGCCTGACGGTGCTGGACGTGACATACGTCTCTGGTGGTGCGCGATGCTCATCGACAGTCCGCAGCGTGCGCTGTGACATAGATGGACCGTATGCGTTCGCTGTCGGATTCGTGGTGGAAGTGCGCGCCGACGCGCCGATGAACAGTGTCCAGACCGTGCATGGAACGGTTCGATCGCCGGTGCGCCAGACAACCGCAACCGTCAATCTTCTCATCGATTCATATGCCGTCACTCCCGGACCATGGCCCCCGCCCACACCGTTTCCGACAGCGACACCGGCGCCGTACCCGCCGCCGGCGATTGCCACGACGCCACCCCTTCCGCCAGAAATCATTTTCCCGGAGGTGACGCCGATTGCCGAACCTCCGCCAGGACCGGGGCAAGGACCGGGTCAGACGCCGTTGGCGTGTCGGTCACAGGCGCTCGTGCCACTGCCGGGGGTTGTCAATGCCGCAGGCGGCACGACGAATATGGCACTGGCGGAAGATGCTGCGCGCAGTTTTGCCGCTGTGCGTGCCGAGATCATCGCGGCGACCGGGCAGGATCCGCTGGCGCGTCTGGCAGATGCGCTGCGTTCGCCGGAGTTCCGCTCCGATAAGCCGGGCGTTGCGCTGATGTCGTGGCATATGACGGGGCGGGCGATTGATGTGGATACCGGCTTTCCCTGGCGGCGGCTGCGCGATGGCCGGATGTGGCGGCTGTACCTCGATGTAACCGACATAACGGCCATCTTTGAGCGTCATGGCTGGAATCGTATTCCTGATCGCACCGATTCACAGGAGTGGTGGCACTATGAGTATCACCCGAACGGCATCAGTTGGGCCAGCGCCATGCGCGAAGTCTGGCCCCTCCAGCGGTTGCAGTCGGCATTTCCGCAGATCAACTGGATCAGCGTCGGTTGTCAGTCAGCGCTGCCGGACGGCAGCACGCCGCTGCCCGGCGATATGGACGAACGCTGTGTGGCGGGCGCCCCCGCGTTTACGCAGGCTGTCGAAGCATTGCCCGGCTGTGGTCCGCCGGTGCGCCTGGGGGAGCGCGTGTATCAACTCGAGTCGCCATTGGGGTTTGTCGGACTGACCGGGCAGACGACCGGCGCACACCTGCACCTCGGGATACGGCAGCGCGGGTATGCGGGCGACTTCCCGATGATCAACATCTGCACACCCGCGTGGTTGCAGGGCATGCAGCCTCTACCCGGCACGAATTGCTGGACGGATATGGTCGATCCGCTGGCATTCCTGCCACTGGCGCCGCCGGGCAACATCGCCGGATTGCCGGAAGGCGCCCCCTACCAATTGCCGCCGCCAGATTACCCCGGGTCGCTCTACCGTGATCCGCGCCCGGGCGAACCGCCAACGGGACAGTACTGGTCGCCCGACGCCGATGGCGGCAGGTATGGCGGCGGCAAATCCGGGCGATCAACGTCGAGGTGACCGCCACGGGGCAAGCTGTGCCTGTATCGAACATTCTTACTGCAATCTGAAAGGAGACGGCACAATGGAATCCATCATTTCGATCATCGGCCTTGCGGTTTCGTCCATCCCCGCCGACCTGCTCGGTCTCTTCGCCGATCCGCCGAAGTTCGACGGATTGTTCAAGGCGCTGTTCGACTGGCTGAAGAACATCATCACCGTCGCCGGGGGCTTCTTCCTGCTCATCGATATGGCAAAGCACATCTTCTCATCACCACGCGACCTGCGCAGCGCAGGCATCGATCTGGCAGTGTTCGTCATTTTGCTGGTTGTCGCCAATCAGTCGTCGAGCATTGTCGCGTGGGCGATGGGGTTGACCGGATAACCCGAAGAGGAGGAGATGCGTGAACGATTATCTGAGCGCGGTCGTGCCGCGCCGATTGCGGGTGCGTGCATCGGTGCAGATCGCTGGGATGCGCCTGCCGGCGCGTTCGTTCCTGATGATCGTCGGGATGCTGGCAGTCGGAGGGATTGCCATCTCACTCGGCGCCACTATCGAACGCACCATTTGGGTGAGCGGCGGGTTGATCTTCGTCGGTCTGGCGCTGCTCGAAGGGCGTATGTGGGGACGCTCATTGCGCGACGCGGCAGGCATCGTCTGGCGGCACCTGAGCCGGACGAAGCGGCTGCGCGCCACCCAACTTCAGGCGATTCTTCCGCAGGAGGAGTCGTTGATGCTGGCGCCGTCGCTGCAACGACCGCGCTGGCAACGCAGGGAGGGTTCCGGTGAGTGACAACGAACTGTGTGTCGCCATTCCACAGCGCATCGTGCGCGGCGCAATCCTGCGATCTGATGGACGCGCCGTAGGACTGGTCGGCGGCGGTGCGCCTGCGTGGGATCTGCGATCCTACGAAAGCCGGGCACACCTCGCAGAGACCTACCACCGCATCTTACTGGCGCAGGAAGCCCCCGTGGATGTGTACGTCGTCGATGGACCGCCGGACCTGGAGTGGGAGATGGCCGAACTTCGCTCTCGCAGCGATCAGGCGGATCACCCCACACTGGCGGCCATTCTCGACGAGACAGCGGAGTATCTGGAGGCATGTTCTGGCGCCGCCGTCAGCCGCAGCCGGCAGACCATTTGGGCAGTCGCCGGCAGCGAACCGTCGGCGCTGCCGGTCAGCGCCAGAAACTGGCTGTCGGGATCGCTCCGAATCTCGAATGGCGCCGTTCCGACACCGCGCGACACATCGTTGTTAGCAGAGGCGGTGGCACGAGCGCGCCGTCTAGCGGAGGCGCTGGCATCGCTGGGCGGTTCACCACCGCCGCGTCTGCTCGAAGCCGAAGAGATTGCCCGGTTCTGGTTTCGCCTGATCGATCCGGTGCGCGCATTGCGCTACCCATTGCAGGGCGCGTTGCTCGAACGAATTCGCCTGGTGGTTCATACGAGTCAATGAAAGAGAGGGCATATGTCACTTCGGGACGCGCTCTCCCGCCCGATCATCGATCCGGTGCGCCGCCGCACAACCGATGCCGCATTCTTGTCGGGCGCCACAACGCTGACAACCCTGCTGGCGCCTGATGGGATCGACCGGCGCTGGAGTCATATGGTTCAGGTGGGCGATTCGTTCATCACGACGCTGGAGGTGCGCGCATTTCCGCCGGTGCTTGCGCTGGCGTGGCTCAACCATGCAGGGTTGGGGTTGGATGGGGTGGGCATCACCGTTCATCAGCGCCTGGTTCCCATTCCCGACGCACTTGCCCGTCGCTGGCTGGCGCGCAGCGAAGATGCGGCGCTTGGCACGCTGGCCGGTGACGCGCAGGCAGGCACGCACTTCGATGCAGAGGCGCAACAGGGAGTGGAGGCGGCGGCGGCGCTGCGCCACGACCTGACGGCAGGCACGGATCGTCTGTTCCAGGTGGCGATCACTATCACGGTTGCTGCGGCAACTCCTGAAGAACTGGCAGCGCGTGTTGACCGGATACGGCAGGCGGCGGCGCAGCAAGGCATTCTACTCGGTACGATGCAGTTTCAGCAGTGGGAAGGGTATCTCGACTCGCTGCCGCTGGGACGAACCCCTGCCGGATTGATGCACGATGCCAGCGGGCGCGCCGCTGCGATGGGCATGCCCACGGCTTCGCCAGGGCTGACACGGCGCGGCGGGTTGCCAATTGTCTGGGGCGAACACCCGCGCAGCGGCGCGCCCGTCGTCTATGACCGCTGGCAGGCGACCAACCCGCATATGCTCATTGTTGCTGAGTCGGGGAGTGGCAAAACGTACACCATGGGCGGGTTGCTGGCGCAGGAACTGGCGCTTGGCGAGGACGCGCTGCTCATTCTCGATCCGAAGCGACAGGAGTACCGCGCGTTGACGACGGCGCTTGGCGGCGCCTACATTTCGCTTTCGAGTCGCGCCGGGTATCACATTAATCCGCTGGAATTGCCGCCGCTTGCGCCCGAACGCGCACGCGCCGTTGCGGCGCTCGAAGAAGACCTGCTCGCGCAGCGGATCAGCATTGTCAAGGCATTGATCTCCCGTGAGTTGAAGGCGCAGGGCACCCACGTCGATGCAACCGGCGCCGCTGCGATTCAGGATGCCATTGCCGCAGCCTACGCCGCACGCGGCATCAGCAGCGATCCGCACACATTTATCCAACCGATGCCTACGTTCAGTGACGTGCAGCAGCATCTTGCGGAGATCGCCCCCGACCTGGCGCGCGCCATGACGTTGTTTACGCGCGGCATCATCGGCGACCTTTTCAACCATCCGTCGAATGTGCCGACCGACAACCCGTTGCTGGCGATCGATCTCTGGACATTGCTCCAGAGCAACGACGACATGCTTGCGCGTCTGCTGCCGGTGATCGTGATGGATTTCTTCGTCACCACGGCGATCAATCGTCCGACCGGGCGACGCAGCCATCTGGTGCTCGATGAGGCGCATGCGCTGCTTCACTCGGAAGTGGGCGCGCGCACATTGCAGATGATCTTCCGTATCGGGCGGAGTCTTCAGTTTAAGGCCACTGTCATCACTCAGAGTCTCGACGATCTGGACGAGAGTGAACAAACGCGCATATTGCTGGAAAATGCGCGCACCAAACTGATTCTGGGGCTGAACCAGGACTCAGATGCGGTCAACCGGGCGGCTGCCATTCTGCGGCTGAATGATCAGGAAGCGGCATACCTGGCGACGTGCCGGATCGAGCGTGGCATCGGCGCAACCGCATTGCTGCTGGCAGATGGCGAACGCACGCCGTTGTTCATTCCACAATGGCCCGACACAATCCATCGGATTGTGACCGGCGCAGGGAGCGACCGATGATTGTTGCAGGGTATCGTATCAATCTGGACGCGCTGCTGGCGCGTGCTGTCTATCGCTGGCACTGGAAGATTGCGCTCACCGTGCTGGCTGTCGGGATACTGACCGGTATTGCGAGCGGCGCCATCCCTCCCTTCTGGCGCGGGCGCGCCGAACTGCGGGTACAGGCTGCGGAGGCGGCGCATATCACCGTCGATGGACGCCCCTGGTATGGCGAGATCTATGCAGGCGCGCACATTGTCGCGGCGACTCTGCCGGATGGACGGCGTTCCTGGGTTCATCTGACGCTGCAAGCGGGGGAAACGGTCTCGCTCAGTCTCCCGCCCGGTCTCCCGCCGCCACGTGTGCGTCAGATGCCATCCGCTGCTCCGGGAATGCGCATTGCATCAATCTGGCGCGCCGGCGACTCGTGGCGCGTGCAGAGTGTCGTTCCGCTTCCTTCAGATGCCGAAGCGAAAGATCTCGATGAGAACGCTCTGGCAACGCAAACCATCGCCTTCGGCGCGTCGGGAGTCGAGCGGTTGACCACGATCGATGCCTATCGCGGGCGAGCCGATGTGCTGACGGTCGATGGAGTACGCTACGAAGCGGTATATGAACCGGCTCAACCGGGCAGCCGTTCGGAGAGCCGGATTGTGGTGCGCGGCTGGGAATATATGACTGCCACCGTTGTCGGGGATGTGTCGCTCGTGCGGTTCGCACCGAATGGTCGGGCGCTGCTGCTGGCGGAACGCACTGTCGCGGGTGAACACATCCAGTATCTCACGCCGGATGCGCCGCCGGTCGCAGTTGTCGCGCTGCCTGGCAAGATTACGGGCGTCGCCTGGCGCCCGTCGGGTGATGCAGCGCTGATCGCCAGTCGTGATGGAGAACGACGCGCGCTGACTCTGGCGCGCCTGCGCCCGACGCCGGTTGCAGCAGTCGTTGCCGAGCCTGCCGTGGATGGATTGCCGCCATACGCCTGGAGCAGCGATGAGGTCGTATGGATTGCGCCGGACGATGCGGGACGATCGCAGGTATGGCGCGCCAGCCTCGATACGCTGCTTCCTGAACGCCGGATACCGCTCGATGCGCGGGCGATGACGTGGCTGACGGATGGGACGCTTCGCATTGTCATGCTTCAGGATGGTCAGGTTGTCATCGGTCGGCTGGACGGCGATCGGTTCATCGGTGAAGCCACGCTTGCGGATGTGCCGGGGCGTGCCGACCTGACCGGCGAGTGGTACGACGATGAATTGCTCCTGCGTAGTGGCGACGAGGCCTGGTTGATTACTTTTGTGGAAGGAAGGATGGATGAGCGTACCACGAATTGAAGCGTTGCTGGTCAGCCTGATTGTGCTGATTGCTGCTGCGGTCGCGCTGGCGACAGCATACGCTCCCCCCATTCCCCGACAGTCGCAGGCGGGAATGGTCCAGGAAGCGCCGCGCGAGACAAGAGCAGCGCCAACCGTCACTCCCGGACGGCAGTCCGGTGACGTACTTCCAGACAATGCGGCATCTATCATTGTGGATGTTGGTGGGCAATGGATTGTTTGGGTGGAGACGAATGGACTGATTGCCACGTTCTCCCTGAGCAGCGTTGCGTTCCTGATGCTGGCGATTGTTGCAGTGCGGCGCCGGCGACACAACGTGGGGGCGCTTCGCTGTGGGCATCCAGCCACGGATGTCACTGGCATCGAGGCGTCCCCTTTCAGGGACAGGTTTGTTGGATGGGCGTGGGTGGTGTGCGCATTGGAACGCCCTGGTCTCCTTCATCCTCCCCGCCCCCCGCTCCCTCGCAGGGAGAAGGGGGAGTTGGAGCGCCCTGATGCCTCAAACGGGCAATTCAACGAGACGGCTTACCGGGAAAAATCGACCCTTGTGAGCGCTGCGCCTCCCTGTGGGCAACCTGAAGGCCAGCATCCTGTACCTGCGCAGAAATGGAGCGTGCCCCTCCAACAATGGAGCACAGTGGCACGAAGGCATGCGCAGGTCTGGACCGGCGCCCTCCGACGTATGGCAACGCTTCAAGGTATAGGGCGGAGAATGCAACGCTGGAAAGATGTGCTTTTGCGGTTCGGCAGACCGGCTTTGTTCCTGGGAAATCCCATCCCAGAGAACCAGAGAGATGAGGCGGAAAAAGCGCCGGAATGCGGCAACCACGACGCACCTCCGAATGATGCCCCATCGACAGGTGGAGAAGAAGGGCAACCTGATGTTCTGGCAACAGTCGATCATCTTGTGGCGTCAGAGCAATCCGTTACACAACCCGAACCCAACACAATCAAAGACTATCAATCCCGCATGACCGACAGCGCCGCAGCAGCGGTTGCAGCCATTCTGGACGTTTATGAACAGCAGAGGCTGGCACGAAGCATGGTCACATTTGCTGAAGCCGGCATTGAACGCCAGCGAGCGCAGGTGCGTTTGACTGTTGCTGCCCACCCTGATGAGTTCGAGACGCTGGCAACACTGCCGGAACAGATCGAAACCCGTCTGACCGGTTCAAAAGCGCAGTGGCAACGCACCACACCCACCCATCCGACGCTGGCGGCCACGCTGCATAGTCCTGTTCCCGCGATGCACAGCAGTCACCTGCTCCTGCCGGTGGCGCGGCGTCAGTGGGATTCACGTCTGCCCGCCTTCCACCGTGGCGCCTCAGCGGTATCGTTCCTGCCGCTGCACACCTGGCGACACGTCGGATTCTACGGCGGCAAAGCCATCGAGAGCGCAAGTTCTGCGCTCATCGACCTGTTGTATGCCGAAGCGCCCGATACGCTGGCGGTGACTATCATCGACCAGGGGCAGGTCAGTGCGCTCTGCAAGGAGACGCCGCACCTGGTTGCGTTGCCAGGCGCAGCAGCAGAGTCGCTGATGGCGCTTGGACGGGCTGTGCGTTCCTTTCCACGGGCTGGCGCGGCGATGCGTGCACTGTTGATCGTTCTTGTGGAACCTGACGCACTGCTCCGCCGGGCGCACAGTGATCTCGTTGCCCGTCTGCTGCGCCACCCCGATGCGCCCGTCTACTCTGTGCTGGCGCAGACCCGTATGCCGGATGCCTCACAGCGACAACACACACTCTTCCCTGCCGTTATCACGGGTGGCGGATACGGGCGATCACACGGCGCAGGCGACTCGCCTCCGGCGGGAATGGTGCGCATTCTTGCGTCGCATGTTCGCCTCGAACGACAATGCCACGTCTACGACGCAGCGCATCTGGCAGCGCTGAGCGCATTGCTGCGCGTGAGTTCTATTGCGCCGCTTTCGCCGACGGTATGGGAGGCGATAGGTACATCTTGACAATCCGACAAAGATAGTGCTACACTTCACATACTTCATGCACGTCAGCGCTTCCCATATCAGCGCACATATGGTGAGCGAACGGTTCAGGCGCGGAGGTCTCTGTGGATCGAATGGAAGGACCCCCTGATGTTGTTGTCCGGCGGCTGCCGTTGTACGCTCGCAGTCTGCGCTATCTCCTTCAGGAAGGCATCGAGTCTGTCTCCTCACAGGAACTTGGCGACCGCATCAATGTCACTGCTGCACAGATCCGCAAAGATCTCTCCTACTTTGGTGAGTTTGGCAAACAAGGCATCGGCTACGATGTTCGCAAACTGCTCCAGCAGATCGAGGATATCCTTGGTCTGACGCAAGAATGGCCTGTGGCGCTGATCGGCATCGGGCATCTCGGTGAAGCCATTGCCCGGTACGAAGGCTTCCGTCAGCAGGGCATCCGCATCGCCGGGCTGTTCGACAGCAACCCGGCAAAGATCGGCAAGGTCATCGATGGCATGACCACCCAGAGTTTTGAAGAGGCGGAGCGGGTCATCCGGGAGCAGGGCATCCGTCTGGCAATCATTGCAGTTCCAGCGCGCAGTGCGCAGGAAGTGGCGGACCGTCTGGTGATGGCGGGCGTGCGCGCTATTCTGAGTTATGCGCCTACCGTGCTTCAGGTTCCCGAGGGCGTCTGGGTGCGCTATATCGATCCAGTTGCCATCCTTCATAGCATGACCTACTATCTCGCGCGCGATATTGCGGGCGTGCGTCATAACAACCCCGAAACGTAGCGTTGAGCAGGCAAAAAAGCCTTCGCCCGCTCAGCTGCACTCCATGCGGCGATTGTTCGGATAGGCGCTCAGGCGCACAACAAAACGCCAGGCGAAATGATATTCGCAGCAGTGGCGGGAAGACCGGAGTCGCTGGCAGATCGAAAACGCTCGATGACTATGGCGTTGCCTGGCAGCGCGCAACAGTGGCATGCGAACCTGTGGTCGCTGCATGCGACGCCGGAATGCGCGGCGTGTAGATGCCTGGGATCTAAGCGGGAATAGATCCTCTTGACGACTGATCCCGAACGTGGTACAAACGGGCTGTCACAGGTCATTGCACGCATGTCGAACATGTGTATAGAATGTCTACACGTGTTTATTCTCGGTGAACGCTCTTCATGACCAGCCTGACCTTCTACGAATTCTTTGCCGGCGGCGGCCTGGCACGGATTGGACTGGGGCCGCAGTGGACCTGCCTGTTCGCCAATGACATCGACGCAAAAAAAGCGGACGTGTATCGGCGCAGCTTCTCCGGTGCGCCGGAGCTGGTTGTTGAGGACATTCATCGCATCACGACCGATATGCTTCCGGGTCGCGCATTGCTGGCGTGGGCGTCTTTCCCCTGTCAGGATCTGTCGCTTGCGGGGAAGGGGGGCGGGCTTCGCGCCGAACGCAGCGGTACCTTCTGGCCATTCTGGAATCTGGTGACCACGCTCGACCGGGAAGGGCGACCGGCGCCGATCATTGCCATTGAAAATGTTGTTGGTTTGCTCACCTCGAATCGAGGACGCGATTTTCAGGAACTGGCCTCGGTTATTGCTGCATAGGGATACCGCCTGGGAGCAATGGTCATCGACGCCGTGCATTTCGTCCCTCAATCGCGACCACGGCTCTTCATTGTTGCAGTGAAGGACGATGTGACGATACCGGCGATGGTGATCTCGCCCACGCCGCACGCAACGTGGCATCCGGCAGCGGTCGTTCGCGCCTTCCGTCATCTCGCGCCATTGGCGCAAGATGCGTGGATCTGGTGGAGTCTCCCTTTGCCGAAACAGGCGCCACGCTGTCTTCACGATGTGATCGATCCTGAGCCGACCGGTGTTTCCTGGCATCGCCCCGAAGAAACGCAACGCCTCCTGTCGCTCATGTCTCCGCTTAATCTCGCCAAGGTGCGTCACGCGCAGTTGACCGGTCGTCTCCACATTGGTACGATCTACAAGCGAACGCGCGTTCAGGATGGGGTCAAGCGCCAGCGCGCAGAAGTGCGGTTCGATGGCGTGAGCGGTTGCCTGCGAACGCCGGCTGGCGGTTCGAGCCGGCAGACGATTCTGGTGGTCGAAGGGGATGTCGTTCGCTCACGGCTGCTTTCGGCGCGCGAAGCGGCGCGGTTGATGGGATTACCCGACAGGTACTGGTTGCCTGAACGTTACAATGATGGGTATCACGTCATGGGCGATGCGGTTGTCGTGCCGGTCGTTGCGTGGCTGGAAGAGCATATCCTTCGCCCGATTGCAACATCTCTCGTGCAGACTGAGGAGTGCGTATGTCAGCCCGTGAGCCGGTCATTCTCTGTGAGTTATCCGAAGAGACAAAGAGGCTCATCAACGATTACGCCGAAGCGCTGAAAGCGCATGCGCCTCGGATCGGAGACCATGGAATGAATGATGATGAATTCTGGCAATCCGGTCTCTTTATGCTTGTACCTCTTCCCCAGAACCATTCCCGATGCGCGTAACAACCCCAAACCGCTTTGCTGGAAGATTGATGAAGTTAAGTTCTTGAAAATACTCTACGACGTATTCAAGTGCGATGATCAGGATGTCGTCGAAATCGGCATCGAGGCGCAAATGTCAGGTCTTGATGTTGAGCGACGAACGATCTGGAAGCGAAATGGTACAATAGTCACCGAGTCAAAGTGGACGACGCTCAAGCGAGCGCGATAAAGCCATGCCGGTGTCTTCCAACCCGAAGAGCGCAGCCGCATTATGGCGAAGGTTCGCGGCGAAAATACCTCGCCGGAACGCCTTGTGCGCTCGCTGGTTCACAAGCTGGGGTATCGGTTTCGGCTCCATCGCAAGGATTTGCCCGGAAAGCCTGATATTGTTTTGCCGCGCCACAAGAAGGTCATTTTCGTTCACGGCTGCTTCTGGCATCAGCATGAAGGGTGTCCCCACGCTGCGCGACCGACGAGTAATATCGAGTACTGGAACCGGAAACTTGATCGCAATATGGTCCGTGACCGTGAGAACCTGCACAAACTGGAATATCTCGGCTGGAATGTGCTGATCGTCTGGGAATGCGAAACGCGCGATCACGAAAAATTGCTCGAGAAATTGACAGGGTTTCTTGCATCCTGATTGTGGGGCGGGTGTGAGACCCGCCCCTCCGCGCCGCGTCTGTACGGGCGGGTGTGAGACCCGCCCCTCCGTGACCCGCCCCTCCGTGACCTGCCCCTCCGCGACCCGTTTGTACGGGCGGGTGTGAGACCCGCCTCTCTGCCTCTCTGCGCCCCGCCCCTCCGCGCCCTGCCCCTCCGCGCCGCGCCTGTACGGGCGGGTGTGAGACCCGCCCCTTCTCTTGTAACCGCCCTGTAACTGTTGTGGACTACGCTCCACCTACGTCAGAATCTTTCCAAACTTGCGCCCCGTACCTGCCCTACGCCCGCGTGCGATGCTCGTTACACAATGCACATTGGCGTGCACTATGCGTTTGCCACCGAGACGACGCTCTTGTCCCGAAGCAATGAGCGTGCAGGAATATTGGGAACCTCAGCACGCAGTCATCTCTGCGCGCTGTGCATTCCTTGTAGCAAAGAAGCTCATATGGAGGAGGTCGCCATGAAATCTGCTCGCCTGCTCGCAGTGCTGTCTCTGCTCGCTACCCTGGTCCTGGCAGCCTGCGGCGCTCCCGCAACTCCGACCCCCGCTCCCACGCAACCCGCCGCCCCCGCTCCGACTCCCGAACCGACGCAACCTGCAACGCCGGTCCCGACTGCTGAACCGACCAAAGAAGCGGTTTCCACACGCCTGACGTGCGCCGAACCGGTGAGGGTGGGATTGATCACAGATGCCTCTGGATCGCTCGCAATTTATGGCGCGCATATACTGCGCTCTTTTATGCTTGGCATGGAGTACATGGCCGGCGCTCCCGGCTCGGCCGGTGAGAAGTTCGATTTCAACGCCGCGAAAGAGAATACCTTCAAAGTGGACGATTGCGAGATCCGGGTCTTTGTGCGCGATGATGCCAGCAACCCGCAGAATACCGCAACCATCGCCCGCGAACTGATCGATGTCAACAAAGTCAACATTCTGGTCGGCACCGTCTCTTCAGGAGCAACCGCCACATTGCAGGGGATTGCCTTCGAGAACAGCATCCCGCTCATTGTGGCGCCTGCCGCCGCCAACGATATCACCGGCAAGGACTTCAACATCTACACCTTCCGCGTTAGCCGCAATAACTATCAGGATGCAATGAATGTCTGCACCTATCTTACTCGGCAGTACAAGAAATTCGTGCAGATTGCGCCAGATTACGCCTTTGGACGCGGTTCGGCAGCGGCGTTCCGCGATGCGTGCGGAGTGTTGGGCGGCGAATTTGTGATCGATGACATTTTCGCGCCTGCCGATACGACCGACTTTACACCGTACATGGAGCAGATTCTCAACTCGGGGGCGGAAGCGTACATCGTCACCTGGGCGGGATCCGGGTTTGTCCCGCTCTTCCAGGCAGCCAACGACCTCGGCGTGAATGAGAAGATGAGCCTGGCTTCGGCATTTATCGATAATGCCTTGATGCCGGTCTTCTTCGGCGGCGCGGTCGGCTCGACGAGCGGCATTGTCTACCACTACACCGCTCCCAAGAATCCTGCCAACGATTTTCTGGTTGCCAATACGAAGCCACGCTATGGCGTCAACCCCGATATTTTCGATGCTGATGGCATGAATGCCGCTATCCTCCTGGTCGAGGCGCTGCGCAAGACCAACGGCGACATCAGCGGCGAGGCGCTGATCAAGGCGATGGAGGGCATGTCGTTCGAAGGACCAAAAGGGACGGTGTTTATCCGACCAGAAGACCACGTCGCCATTCAGGATATGTACATCCTCAAACTGACCAACCTGACCGACCCGGAGGCAAAGTTCTACGAGTACGTCGCCACGAACCGCCCTGAACCGCCGTGCCTGCTTCCTGAAAATCTCAAGGGGCGGTGTGGAAATCTTCCCTATGGCAGTCTGAGCAGGTGAACGTCACCGATGCACGAGGCTGTCGTCCCGTGCATTGGGCCCTTGTGGCGCCGAAAGCAAAGGCGACAGGTTCAGGCATGATGCGGTACAATTGCTTCACGGCGCCGTCGGACGCGGTTCCTCTGGATGGCATCATGGAAACCGATGTTATTCTCGAAACCCGCAACCTGACCAAAGCCTTTGGCGCGCTGGTGGCGGTGGACAATGTCAGCATCAGGGTGCGCAAACATTCGCTCCATGCGATTATCGGGCCAAACGGCGCCGGAAAGACGACGTTCTTCAACCTGTTGAGCGGTAATCTGGAACCGACCGGCGGGCAGATTTTGTTCAAGGGACGCGACATCACGCGCCAGCCGGTCTATCGCGCGATCCATTGCGGTATCGGTCGTTCGTTTCAGATTACCAATATCTTTCCCAACCTGACCGTTTTTGAGAATATCCGTCTGGCGGCGCAGGCGACGGGCAGTGGCAACTTCCGGTTCTGGCGCCCGGCGTCGCATTTCAAACAGCACGAAATGCGCGCCTGGGAGGTGATCAAAAAGGTGGGGCTGGAAGAACGCGCGCTGGCGCCTGCCCGCACCCTGCCGCATGGTGATCAGCGGAAACTGGAGCTGGGAATGATCCTGGCGCCAGACCCGGAGATGCTTCTGCTCGATGAACCGACGGCGGGCATGGCTGCCGAGCAGGTGCCCGAACTGATCGCGCTCATTCGGGAGATTCAGAGCAGCGGCAGTAAAACTGTGATGCTGGTCGAACACAATATGAATGTTGTCATGAGCGTCTCTGATACCATTACCGTGATGCATCAGGGAAGGGTGCTGGCGGAAGGCGCGCCTGCTGATATTGCAGCGAACGAAGAAGTGCAGACCGCCTATTTGGGCGGGTTGTATCAGTTGAATGCATAGAGCCAATGACGCCGATCCTCGAACTCCGCGACGTTCATACGTTTATCGGGCAGTACCACATTCTGCAGGGGGTGAGTTTTGCCGCGCCGCATGGCGCGATTACTGCTCTGCTGGGGCGGAATGGGGCAGGAAAGACCACGACTCTCAAGACGATCATGGGGCTGACGCCGCCGCGCGCAGGCGAGGTTCGTTTTGAGGGGCGCAGGATCGATGGGAAACGTCCCTTCGAGATCGCCGCGCTGGGGATCGGTTTCGTGCCGGAACATCGCGCCATTTTCCGCGATCTCACCGTCGAAGAGAACCTGAAGATCGCTGAACGCAAAAAAGGGGATTATGCCCGCAAGCAGGACATGATCTTCACGCTTTTCCCCGATCTGATGCGCTTGATTCACCTGCGGGGCACGAATCTGTCGGGCGGCCAACAGCAAATGCTGGCGATTGCACGCGCACTGGTGGCGGATAATCGCTTGCTGCTGATCGATGAACCAAGCGAAGGGTTGGCGCCGGTGGTCATTGAAGGATTAATCGGCGCCATTCGCCAACTGGCGGCTGACAGCACCGTGATTCTGGTGGAACAGAATTTTCTGGTGGCCAGCCAACTGGCGGAGCACTATGTCATTATCGAAGAAGGACGTTCGGTCAAAAGCGGGCGAATGCCAGACCTGGTGAACGATAAAGCAGCGATCCATCGCTATTTAGGGGCGGCATAAGAGGCGACGCATGGAACAGATACCGGCGCTTATGCGCAAGAATCTGGTGTTGCTCCTCACCCTGGCGGTCATGCTGGCGGTATTTGTTGCTGCTGCAAGCGGCATGAGCCAGCAGGATTTCGTGATCACACTGCTGCGCGGTCTGGCGGTAGGAGCACTGACGTTCCTGGTGGCGTCCGGCTTTTCACTCATTTTTGGATTGCTCGACGTGCTCAATCTGGCGCACGGTACGCTTTTCATGATCGGAGCATACATTGGCTGGACGGTGTATGTGCGTCCCGATACTTTTGTTGATGTCCTGACGCCGCTTACCCTGATCATCAGCGGGTTTACGCTGCGGGATGTCTGGATACTCCTGGCGCGGCGCGTGCCGCCGGCTGGTGCGCGGAGCGCTGATCTTGCCGCAGCGTGGGGGCGGGTGGCGCCATGGGTGGCGATTGTGCCCGGCGCTTTGATTGGCTTCAGTGTCATGCGCGGTTACCCGATTGCGTTCTGGAGTCTGGAAAATTACGCCGAAAGCCCGGTCACGTTTTCTTTTCTCGCCGGACAGGGGCAGCGTGTCATCCCGGCGCCTGCCACCTTCGGCGATGCCTCGCCGCTGATTGCGTTCGCCGGGTTGATGCTGGCAAGTATGCTGACGGCGTTTGGAATAACGCTGCTGGGGCGGAGCGATGCCCATACAACTCAGGTGCAGGTGACGTGGCGCAGTTTTGTGCCCTTTATCGGTCTCGTTATTGGGGGACTGGCGGTATTCGCCGTTAATGATCCGCTGACTGCATGGTTGTTTGCGCTGGATACGAACTGGCTGTTTCTGATCGCGGCGCTGGTGGCGGTGCTGAGTGGCATGGGGCTTGGCGCGTTGATGGAGATGACGCTGATCCGACCGCTGTATGTGCGCCCGATTTATCAGTTGATGTTGACGCTGGGGCTGAGTGCGATTGGAATTGAGATGGTGCGCGCAATCTGGGGGCGGCCCGAGTTCACCATGCCCAAACCGGCGCTGTTCGCCGGCAGCGGCGAGGGATGTCCGGCCGAGTCGCTCTGGCTGGCGCTTCAGCATGGTTGTTCGACGATGATCTTTCAGGGTGGTCGCATTCGCGTCTACAATGAGATTATTGTTCCGCTGGTCGGGCTGGTGGTTCTGATTGCAGTCTGGTTGTTGCTCAAACGCACCCGCCTTGGCATGGTCATTCGCGCCGGTGTGCAGGATCGGGAGATGGTCGAGGCGTTGGGGATCAATGTGCGGCGCGTCTTCACCATGGTCTTTGCGCTGGGGGTCGGGCTGGCGGCGCTGGGAGGCGTGCTTGCCGCGCCATCGATCGGGCTTTCCAACACCATGGGTGAAAGTTTTCTCCTCAATGCGCTGATCGCACTGGCGATCGGCGGGTTGACCAGTTACCCCGGCGCAGCGATTGGTTCGTTGCTGGTCGGGATGCTTCAGCAGTTTATCATCAAGTATGGGCAGATTGGCATAGTCATTCCCTTTACTGAGGTTGTCTTCAAACCTTCACCGCCGCTGGTGCCGGCATCCACCATTCTGCTCATGGTGATTATTTTGCTCATTCTGCCCAACGGGCTGCTTGGTCGGAAGGAATAAGAGATGACGCCGTCCGCTCCTTCCTTTGTGCAACAGCATCGTATTGCGCTGATCAGTCTGTTGGCGCTGATCCTTTTGCCGTTCGTCATCGGGCTGTTCGAGGGCGCGTCACCGCTGGAGGTGTGGTCTAACCACAGTGGCGCCTCGAAGTTCATTCAGGGGCTTGCGATTGAAATTTTCATTCTGGCGCTGTACGCTCTGAGTTACGACCTGATCTTTGGCTTTACCGGTCTGCTGTCGTTCGGGCATAGTATGTTCTTCGCCGTCGGCGCCTATCTGACCGGCATTGCTCTGAAGAGTTTCGGGCTGAATCTGTGGCAGACGTTTGGCGTATTGATGCTGGCAGCCGTTGCGCAGGCGCTGCTGTTCGGCGTCGTGTTGCCGCGTGTGAAGGGCATTACCTTTGCGCTGGTGACACTGGGGATGTCCGGTGTGTTTCATATCGTGATCATGTCGCGTGAATTGGGCGACTATACCGGCGCCGACGTGGGGTTGCAGGGGGTGATCGTTCCAGATTTCATCAGCCCGGCGACGGAGCGTCTGCGCCTGTATTTCGTTGCGCTGACGGTGCTGGTTCTGTTTTATCTGCTCTACCGCCGGTTTGTCGACTCGCCGACGGGTCGGGTGTGCAAGGCGATCCGCGAGAACGAGGGCCGGGCGCAGATGTTGGGGTACAATACGTTCCTGTTCAAACTTGCGGCGCTGATCCTCTCGTCGATCACGGCGGCGATCGCCGGAGCGCTCCATATGATCTATCAGCCGATTGTCACCCCCGATACGGCGGGGTTGGGGTTCACCGTCACAGCGCTGCTCATTATCCTGATCGGCGGTGTAGGGACGCTCAACGGCGCGCTGGTGGGCGCAGCGATCTTCCGCCTGCTCGATTTTGGTCTGCGCCGTTACCTGGGAGAGAGCGCCAGTTTCATCAATGGCGCGATCTATGTGCTGATTGTTCTCTTTCTGCCGTATGGCATCGTGGGCACATGGCAACTCAAAGCCTCGTTCACCGTCCAGCAGATGCGTCAGGGGTGGCAGCGCCTGCTGAGTCTGTTTGGGTTGAATAAAGCGCGCCGAACATCCTGATGCTTCCTTCTATCCGATTCCCGCTCTCGTCGAGATGCCCTGCGCGAGATCATTGATCAGCGGTGTGGGGCGCAGATTGCGAACAGCGCGGCGCTGGCGGCGGGCGTGACGCCCGCGCCACCGCGCCCCATTCCACGCCGCCGCGCCCATACGAACGGCGCCCATCGTCCCCGCGCCCCTTCCACGCCGCCCCGCTGCGCCCGTGCCGCCATGCCACGTCTCATCCCGCGCCGCGTGCGCCGTCGCATCCACACAACGTTGCCCATCGTCCCCGCGAACCACCCCGCCGTACCGCCCAACCCGCCCGCGCCTGCGCCCGCCCGCCCCATCCCGCACCCGCGCGCCCCTTCCACGCCGCGCCCACACGAATATTGCCCACCGTCCCTGCGCACCGCCATCCGTAGGAGCAAGGCAGCGCCTCGCCCCTACCCATTCCACGCCCGCGCGCCCCTTCCACACCCGTGCGCTCCGTCCGGCGCCGCCTCGCCTCTACCCACCACGACCGGCGCTCTGCCGAAGAACTCGGCATGAACGGCGGACAATGCTATACGCCGCAGGTCGCTGCGATTGCGCCTCTGTCATCGCTGCGTCGCCCGGTGGTACAATGGCAAAGCATCGGCGCAACGGCAAGAAATGAGGCGATCAATGAACATCGTTGTCATTGGCGGCGGCAGCACCTATACCCCTGAACTCATCAATGGTCTGATTGCCCGGAATGCAATCCTGAATGTGCGCAGGGTCTGGCTCGTTGATCCAGATGCAGAACGCCTGCATATTGTCGGTTCATTTGTGCAGCGCATGGTCAGCCGTGCGAGCGCGGGATTTCAGGTGGAATTGACCGCTGATCGGCGGCAGGCGCTTGAAGGCGCCGATTATGTGATCACCCAGTTTCGCGTCGGCGGGCAGCAGGCGCGTCACAACGATGAACTCCTCGGACGACGGCATCACCTGGTCGGGCAGGAGACAACCGGCGTCGGCGGGTTTGCCAAAGCGCTGCGCACCATTCCCATCGTGCTCGATGTGGCGCGCGATATGCGTGAGATCGCGCCGCAGGCGATCCTGCTCAATTTCACCAATCCGGCCGGCATCGTCACCGAGGCGGTGGTGCGCTATGGCGGCGTTCCGGTCGTCGGGCTGTGCAATAATGCGATCAATGCGCAACGCGGTATCGCACGCATGTTCAATGTTCCGCCGGAACAGGTGTTTATCGAACAGGTGGGTCTGAACCACTTGAACTGGATCCGACGGGTGACCATCAATGGCGAAGATGCGACCGATGCTGTGATCGAGGGGTATGTCGAGCGCCTGCGCCATGATGAGGACCCGATCCGCTTTCCGCCTCGCCTCATCCAGATGCTGCGCGCTATTCCCTCATCGTACCTGCGCTACTTCTACCTCACACCGCAGATCATTGCACAGCAGAACAGCGACGAGCCAACCCGCGCCGAGGTGGTGATGGATGTCGAGCGCCGGCTGCTCGCGCGCTATGCCGATCCAGCACTGCGCGAGATGCCGCCGGAACTGATGGAACGCGGCGGCGCCTACTACTCGACGGCGGCGGCGGCGCTGATCGAGTCGCTCCATACCGGTGACAATGCCATTCACGTGGTGAACACGCGCAACAATGGCGCCATCCCCAACCTCGCCGGTGATGTGGTTGTTGAGATGCCGTGTACGGTGAGCGAACATGGTGCCACACCCATTCCGGTTGCGCCGCTTGAGCCGGCCTTCCACGGGCTGACCTGTCAGGTGAAAGCTTATGAGCTGCTGACCGTGCAGGCAGCCGTCGAAGGCGACGAAGAGGCGGCAATGCTGGCGTTGCTCGCCAATCCGCTCGGTCCCGACGCAATGCGCGTCGAAGCCGTTTGGGAGGATATCAAACGAACGAACCGCGGTTTCCTTCCCACGTTCGAGAGGTGACCTATGAGTCAGTCTTCGTTGCTTGCCGGCGCCGCCACGCGCTGCATCACCCCCCATCTCGATGAACGTCCGGTATTCCTGGCAGGGTTTCAGAACAACCGTCGCGCTACGGCGGTCGATACCGATCTGTATGTACGGGCGCTTGCATTGCGGTTCGATGAGCAGATCGCCGTGATTGCCGTGTGCGACCTGATCGGCCTGGATCGCAGCGATGTGCTGGATGTGCGTGCAGCCCTCGACGCGCGTGGCATCGACTCGTCAGGTCTGGTGGTCGCCTGCACCCATACCCATAGCGGACCGGATACGCTTGGGCTGTGGGGTCCGGATCGAAGCGTCAGCGGCGTGGATACGCTCTATCTGGTGTCGGTGAAGCAGGCAATCGTCGATGCTGTCCTCGAAGCGCTGACGTTCTGCTGCCCGGCGCGCCTGCGCTGCGCAATGACCCGTCTGCCAGGCTATATCGCCAATTTCCGCGATCCTGGCGTCGTCGATGATGATGTGGCAGTGTTGCAGTTCGTGAAACTCAACGGCGACGTGATCGCCACCCTGCTCAACCTGGCGTGCCATCCCGAAGTGCTCGACGGTGACAGTACGCTGATCTCGGCGGATTACGCCGGGTATGCGTGCCGGGAAGCGGAAACGCGGGTCGGTGGGGTGGCGCTGCACGTGTCCGGTGCGCTTGGTGGCATGCTGTCTCCCGACACGACCGACCGTACACCGGCGTGGGCGGAGCGAATGGGGCGCGCCTATGCCGATGCGGCGCTCACGGCGCTCGCAGGACAGCCCGCTGTTGAGGTCGAGCGACTCGACGTGCGCCGCGCCGAGTTTGACCTGCCGCTCGTCAATCCGCTGCTGGTTATGGCGCAGCAGATGGGAGTGCTACGGGTGCGCCAGCCGGTCAATGGCGCCATTACCACCTCCTGCACTTCCATCGCTCTTGGTCCGGCGCAGATCATCACCGTTCCCGGCGAACTGCTGCCGCGGCTGGGGTTCGAACTTAAATCGGCGCTGCCCGCTCCATGCCGGGTGCTCATCGGTCTGGCAGACGACGAGATCGGGTATATTTTGCCGGACGACGAGTTCGTTCCGCCTGTCGATTACCTGAACCCGGGGAAACAGTACGAAGAGAGCATGTCCATCGGTCCGACGACCGGCTCGCGGGTAATGGCAGCGGCGCGAGGGGTGATTGGAGGAACAGGCAACGATCACACGGAACGCGCAGGATAAACGATCGTCGCCAGGGCAGTGCGTGGTGCGGGCGCAGGGGCGGTGCGGGATGCGGCGCGCGGGCGCGGCGGAATGGGCGCACGGCGTGGGCGGCGTGGAATGGGCGCGCGGGCGCGGCGACGCGGGATGGGGCGCGCGGCGACACGGGATGGGGGACACGGGCGCGGGCGCCGTTCGTGTGGGCGCGGCGGAATGGGGCGCGCGGGCGTGGGATAGGGTGCGTGGTGGCGCGGGATGGGGCGCGCGGCGGCGCCGCGGCCGTGCGGTGGTCGTTCCCACGGGCGACGTGCAACGTTCAACATTCGACGTTCAACACCGTCACCACCCGATCCCACCCGGCCAGATCGCGCAACACACGCACGGCGGCAGACGGGAATGCCCGGCGCGCCAGCGCCGTAACCGCCTCCGCCTGCGTTGCGCCGATCTCCAGCATCAGCGCGCCGCCGGGTCGCAATGCCTGCGGCGCCGCTGCCAGCAGGCGACGATAGATGGCGAGACCGTCGCTGCCGCCATCGAGCGCCAGGTGCGGTTCGTGCAGCCGCACACCGGCGTCGATGGCGTCGAGGACGGTGTACGGAGGATTGCTGACCAGGAGATCAATCGGTTGCGGCAGCGGCGCCAGCAGATCACCGCACAAGAGTACAACACGATCGGCGACTCCGTGTCGTTCAACGTTCTGCCGCGCTACCGTGAGTGCGTCAGATGAAAGGTCGGTGGCATAGATCATGGCATTGGGCAGATGCACCGCCAGCGCAACGGCGATGCACCCGCTTCCGGTTCCGATGTCGGCGATCAAGAGGGTGTCGTGTGGGGAAAACCGCTGCCGCGCCCATTCGAGCGCGGCATCGATCAGCGTTTCGGTTTCGGGACGCGGCACGAGCACACGCCGATCAACGAAGAACTCCAGTCCGTAGAACTCTTTGCTTCCAATGAGGTAGGCAACCGGTTCGCATGCTGCGCGGCGCAGCACCAGCACGCGAAACGCCTGGAGAGCATCATCGGGGATGGTTTCTTGCAGCCTTGCAAGAACACGCGCACGCGACCAGCCGAGTGCGTGAGCCAGCAAGATTTCTGCGTCCAGGCGCGGCGTATCGCTCACGTCCCGCAGCGCCTCGACTGCCAGAGCTAGCGTCTGAGCCAGTGTTGCCTGCGCGTTGGGAGACGTCACCCGGCTACGCCTCGCAGGTCAATGCGCTGTCGAGCGCAGCGGTCATGCGACCGATCAGCGCAAAGGTCGCCGGATACGCGACGCGCTCGCGCTCCGGCATCCCTGGCGCCCAGTGGTACCGGGCGATGACCGCAGAGGGTTGATCGGCGCAGTAGAGCACAACCTCCCAGTAGGTGACGTCAGACTCCTCGCGGTACGGCGGCGACGAGCGCAGTTGGGCGACGCCTTCACTCTCCTCAAGTTCCCAGACGGCCAGCGGCTCTTCGAGGAAACCCAATGCCCGGATCATTGCCGCCGCGTGGTCGCTCAGCCAGGCGCGCACGTCATCGACCATCGGCGCGACGTGGCGTGTCACGGTGAGTTCGCGCAGCGTTGCGCTAAAACGATCCAGATCGGCGAGATCGATGCGCGCATCGGCTGCATTGGAGGGAACCACAATCACCTTTGTGCCATCATCGGTCCAGGAAAGCGCACTCACCGCCTGCGGACCCTCGCTCGCCAGGCGCTTCAACGTCTCAATCGTCAGTTTTCCGAGCATGTTCATTCCTTCCCAGCAGACCTAATCCATCTTCCGTTCCGAGAAATCGCGCCCATCAAAGGTGATCAGACGCCGCTTCTCGTCCACCACCGTTTCGAGGTGCACCGGACGTGTCCAGATACGCTGAATGTTGCGCATCGTGTCGCGCGCATAGTCCATCTTCAGCTCAACCCCCTCGTAGCGGTGGCGCAGATAGAGTTCGCCGCGATTGTTGTAGTTGCCATCTTCGATATAGATGAACGGCTGGCCGAAGTTCGTCAGGCGGAACAGGAGCTTTTCCTTAATCTCCTTGAACTCGCGCGACGCAATCTCATACATATCTGTATCACGATTATAGCGGAATGTAAAGAGCTTCTGCTGCATCACGAACTCTGGCGTCAGGAACTCGTCGATAAAGGTGACATCGTTGTAGAGACGGCGTATCTCGAACAGTTTCTGACGACCCAATCCCAGTTGCTTATCCCAGTTGAGTTTAGCAGCCAGGTTCTCACACTCCTCGTATTCTTTGCCGAAGCGCCCGGTATTCCAGCGAAACTCGATGTCGCGCAGTAGTTCAAGCCCGAGTTTGTACGGATTGAGGCGCCCGGGATGCACCGCAACCACGCCGGAGTGATGGTCGGCGAAGTCGATCAATTCATCATCGCGCAGCGCCTTGCGGGTCATAATCTCGGAGTGCCAGTAGCTATTGTGGTTAATGAACCCCTGCGCGGCGTAGCGGTGCGTTGCATGCACCGAGATATCGTACACATGAGCGCGTCCCCGCTCAATTGCCACAATCTCGTCTGACCACTCCTCACGCCTAAACCAGCGCCGATCCTCGATGTAGTGCGCCAGCGCCGCCTGCTTGCGCGCCAGACCGAAGCCGATCTCGGCGAAGAAGACGGCAGCCGAACGACCGGTGACGCGAATGTGCCATTTACCATCCGTATTGGCGCGGCGGCTGGCGAGAATGCCAAAGTTGAGCAGCAGCACCTGAACGGTTCTGCCCATCTCCTCGCTAGCGGTGGAGAGAACGACGCCAGCATCGCCTGCATAGCCATCGCAGTCGTACAGCGCACGCAGGAACGCCGCAACGACCGACTTCGGCGAGCGCAGAATGATGTCGGGCACACGCTTTTCGCGCGCTGCGACGTCAGTTTTGAGACCAAGGCGGACCAGGAAATCCTGGACGTCGCGCGAATAGAAAGAGACGCGCCAGCGGTTTCCATTCCTGCGCCAGCGCGCTTCGATGCCGAACAGTGAATGGACGAGATCGGCGAAGGCGCGCGCCTGATCCTCATCGGCGGTCGTCAATCCAATGGTGCGCTCGACCGCGCTGATATGCCCATCGCCGCACAGATACCCCAGGAACGCCGCCAGGCGCTCATCCACCACCTCCGGCACGCGAATGGGGACCCGTCGCCGGATGATCGGGCCGTGGTCAGCGATGGCGGCATCGTATGCTGCGACGAGCGGCGCCAGCGTTGTTGCGTGAACGCCGCGCACACCGCGCCGGTAGCGGATGACGGTCTCGACATCGACCTCTGCCGCATCAGCGATCTGTGCGAGGGTCGCACGGCGCACCGGCGACCAATCGAGGGCGACATACTGGTGCGCCCACAGGTTCTGCCCGCCGCCAATCCTGACCCTTTCGCCAACCTGGAGTTCATCGAGGCGACGCCAGCCGCCGTCGGGCAGCATGACGCGATGGTTGACCGATCCTTCGAGTTCCAAGCCGCGCCGCGTGCGCACCCGGATCGTCTCATAATTCTCGAACGCTGCCCAATCATAGACGGCCTGCGGCGTTTCGCCGTCGCTCACCCGCACCGCCTGTCGCTGGGCGACGATATCGCCGATGCGGAGCACGCCCTGATCGGTGAACACCAGCGTATCGTATCGGCAGCAGGCCCATCCTTCATTCAGGATCTTCGTCATGCCCTGGGGCGCGAAGTAGTACGCCTCATCGCGCACGATTTCGAGGATCGAATGCTGCCAGCGTTCGAGCGGCGCATAATTCATCAGAAAGAGGAGCACATCCTTCTGCGGATGCTCCGGGAACTTCTTCTGAAGCGCGCGTTCGCGTTCGAGGCGCTTGCGCTGTTGCTCGATAAACTCCGGCGGGTTGATATAGTCGCGCATGTAGCTGCGCTCAACTGGCAACCCCTCAACCACCTGCGGCTCTTCCTCTGCCATGACCGACTGATGGGTCTGCGCTTCGGGGCGCTTGATATAGGGTGCGTGATAGTCGATCAGGTTTTCGAGCGAGAGGCAGATGTCGATGAACTCCTCGACCTGCTCATACCCGTAGCGATCGATCATGCGCTGCACACGCGCGGCGTGGTTGGCCATTTCATCGAGCATCTTGCGGTTCGTATGCGCGAACCACATATTGTTCTTGAAGAAATCAACGTGCGCTGCGACGTGCGCCATGACCATCTTTTGCGTCACCGTCTCGTTGCCTTCGAGCAGGTACGCATACGACGGGTTGGTGTTGATGACCATCTCATAAATCGTGGAGCCAAGCCAGACGTGCCCCTTCATGAGCTGGTCGTACTCCATGCCAAAGCGCCAGTGGGGATAGCGGATCGGAAAACCGCCGAGCGCCGCGGTTTCGTAGAGGGTACGATAATCGAGAACTTCGTAAATAATGGGGAAGAAGTCAAGCCCATACTCCTTTGCATAGGCTTCGATTTCCTCCCATGCAGCCTGCAACTCTCGGGGGAGACGGGTACTCTTCATAGATGACTCATACCACTTGTGCGTTCAAAGTTGGCGCACTCGCGTCTTCGCAACGGTCATTGCGAGACGCGCCGGCGCCAAAGCAATCTTCTGGCAGCCGGGGCGATTGCTTTGCCCCGCTCGCCATGAGACCGAACATCATCGTACTGCGCCACTTGAGTCCACTGCACAAAGGCTTAACCACAAAGGACACGAAGCGCACAAAGGTGAATAAACATGAAGCGCATTTCCTTTGTGTCCCTTTGTGACCTTCATGGTTGCTTGTTGCAGTGAAGTCATAGATCGCTTATGCACTATCTTCCTTTACCAAGAAAATCCTTGATCGCGTCGTAGATATCGTCGCGATCGGCAATCTCCGAGATTACCAGCGCCTCGTGTTTGCCCAGGTGCTCTTCGAGATCGTGGGCGAAGCGCCCGGAGCCGTAGAGCGAGCGCACCTGACCATAACAGAACTGGTTGACCTTGGGCAGAAGTTGGGTGCGCAGCAATTCGATGCATTCGCGCGTATCACCGCCGCCCCAGTTGTCGCCGTCGGAGAAGTGGAACGGGTAAATATTCCACTCATCAGCCGGGTAGCGCTCATCGATCAGTTTGTTGCACAATTTGTACGCTGAACTGATCTTGGTGCCCCCGCCTTCGCGGATATGGTAGAACGTCTCCTGATCGACCTCTTTGGCAGCAGCGTCGTGCACGATGTAGCGAATATCGATCGCCTTGTACTGCGAGCGCAGCCAGGTTTCGATCCAGAACGCGGTAATGCGCACCAGCTCCTTCTGCTCGGCGCCCATCGAGCCGCTCACGTCCATCATATAGATGATGACCGCATTCGACTCAGGCTGAAGCGTTTCTTTCCAGGAGCGATAGCGCATATCCTGGCGGATCGGCACGACGATCGGGTCGGCGATATTGTACTCACCCGACGAAATCTGGCGTTTGAGCGCCTCGCGGTAGGTGCGTTTGAAATGCCGCAGCGAGTCGGGACCGACGCGGCGAATGCCGGAGTAGCGATCCTTATGCGAGATGATATTCTTCTTGCCCTTTGGCTGGATGTTGGGCAGTTGCAGTTCCTCGCCAAGGATCTGCGCCAGTTCTTCGAGGGTAATATCGACCTCGATAATGTGCTGCCCTGGTTCCGAGCCGGCCTCGCCCTGCCCCGACTGTCCATCGCCCTGCCCGATTGGATCGCCGACGTTGCCGTCGCCCTGCCCGACGCCGCCACCCTGGCGCGTGCCGTAGCGGAACTGCGGCAGGTCGATCTGCGGCAGCGGGATCGACACATACCGGCGCCCCTGGCGGCCGATCATCTCGCCCTGCGACATATACTTGCGCAGGTCCTTCTTGATCTTGCCGCGCACAATCTGGCGGAATCGGTTCAAATCGCGCTCAGCACGATGGATCGACATAGTGATGTCCTTTGGGGGTAGGGGTTGCGAGAACTGAGAACTGAGAACTGAGAACCGAGAACTGAGAACCGAGAACTGAGAACCGAGAACTGAGAACTAAGAACTGAGAACTAAGAACCTGGTTTCCTGGTCTCTACTCCTCTCTCGCCGCTTGCCCCTGACCTTGCGCCTTTTACCTTTTGCCTTTTGCCTTTTGCCTTTTACCTTTTACCTTTT
>NZ_JBYNRX010000038.1:0-79171 GCF_057785375.1 Roseiflexus sp. | reverse complement strand
GAGGTGAGAGGCGAGAGGTGAGAGGCGAGAGGTGAGAGGCGAGAGGTGAGAGGCGAGAGGTGAGAGGCGAGAGGTGAGAGGTGAGAGGTGAGAGGCGAGAGGTGAGAGGTGAGAGGTGAGAGGCGAGAGGTGAGAGGCGAGAGGTGAGAGGTGAGAGGTGAGAGGTGAGAGGTGAGAGGTGAGAGGTGAGAGGAGTACCCTCCCACGTGGATGTCGGCGCGCATGCCTGCGGCGGGGTGCAATGCACGGCTTGCATTGGGCATGCTATACTACCTTAATCGACCTGCAAACACACGAATCCATTCGATGTATTGGCATACCATAGCAGCACGGGGAATTGATATGCAACCAGCGCTTTCTCAGAACCCTCCGGCAGAGGCCGCAACGCCGCTGCTCCCGCTTCGTCCACGAAGCATCGAGGCGACCGGGCTGACGCTCTCGTTCATTGCCGATCAGATGCTGCGCGCCCTCTATCTGATCGGCGAAATGACCGGTCTGCAACTGGTCGAACTGTTGCATCTGCCATGGGAGAACGTGCTCGATCAGGGAATGACCTATCTGAGGCGCGAGCAGATGGCTGAGGTCAAGGGCAGCAGCGGTGTGGGGGAGAAAGCATATCGTTATCAGGCGACGGCCAAGGGTATCACGCGCGCGAAAGAGATCGGCGAGCGGACGCAGTACCTCGGACCGGCGCCGGTCAATCTGTCTGATTACCGTGCTGTCATGCATCAGCAGACTACGCAGGGATTAGTTGTGACCGAGGCGGCCATTCGTGAAGCGTTTGCACATTTGGTGCTCAGCGACTCGCTCCTGCTCCAGTTGGGACCGGCTATCAACTCTGGTCGTTCGATCTTCCTCTTCGGGCATGCCGGGAATGGCAAGACCTCGATTGCTGAGGCGACTGCCCGGCTGCTTTCGGACTCGATTGCCATTCCGCATGCCATTATCGTCGATGGACAGATCATTCGTGTCTTTGATCCGATCCACCACGAGCGCCGCCCCCTGCCTGAGGGTCAGGAGTATGCTTACGATCAGCGTTGGGTGCTCTCGAAGCGTCCGGTGGTTATTGCCGGCGGTGAACTGAACATGAGTTCGCTCGACCTCGAATATGACGAGTACAGCAAGTATTATGAAGCGCCGCTGCAACTGAAAGCCAACGGCGGATTGTTCCTGATCGACGACTTTGGACGGCAGCAGATGCGCCCGCGTGACCTGCTCAACCGCTGGATCGTCCCGCTTGAGAAACGGGTAGACTACCTGACCTTGCATACCAGCAAGAAGATCGAGGTGCCGTTCGATCAGTTGATCATCTTCTCAACGAATATCGAGCCGAAGCAACTGGTCGATGAAGCCTTCCTGCGGCGTATCCGCTATAAGATCGAAATTGTCAATCCCACCCCGGCTGAGTACCGCGAGATCATGCGTCGGGTCTGCAAGGCGAAGAATGTGCCGTACAGCGACGACGGGCTGCGCTATTTGCTGGAGGTGGAGTATCCGCGCCGTAAACTGGAACTGCGCGCTGTCCATCCGCGCGATCTGATCGATCAGGTGATCGATTATGCCCGTTTTCTGGGAGTGCCGCCGACGATGTCGCGGGAACTGCTGGCAGCAGCGTGCAAATCGTACTTCGTCGAGATGTGACCCGTTTGCGATGCTATGCTCACACCCGAGATGCTGATCGCCGCCTACTGCCAGGGTCTTTTCCCGATGGCGGACGAGCGTGGCGTCATCCACTGGTACGACCCGCATCCACGCGCGATCTTGCCGCTCGAGACGTTTCACGTGCCGCACCGCCTGGCACGCACGGTTCGCAAAGGGGTGTTCACGATCCGCACCGACACCGCCTTCACTGAGGTAATGCGCGCCTGCGCCGAACCCGCAGCGGGGCGCGAAACCACCTGGATCTCGGAAGACATGATCGTTGCCTACACCGAACTGCACCGGATGGGGTTTGCGCACAGCGTCGAAGCCTGGCGCGACGGACGGTTGGTGGGAGGGTTGTATGGCGTGGCGATCCGGGGCTTGTTCGCGGGCGAAAGCATGTTCAGCCGCGAGCGCGACGCCAGCAAAGTCGCACTGGTCCATCTGGTCGAGCGGCTGCGGCGCGGCGGGTATGTACTCCTCGATTCTCAGTTCCTGGGATCGCCGCACCTGCTTCAGTTCGGCCTGATTGAGATCCCGCGCTGGGAATACAAGCAACGTCTGGCGCAGGCGCTACAGGTCGATGCGTCGTGGCATGCGCCGCAGTGATCGGCGTCATTCACGCGGGCGCGCGCCGAGGGTCATCGTAATCTGCTCCTGGCGATCGCCGCGCTGCACGGTCATCACCACCGTATCGCCGACCGACGTCTCGAGTTCGAGATAACTGACGAGTTCATCGCTGTCGCGCACCGGCTGCCCATCGATGGCAATAATGATGTCGCCGCCAACCGGCAGTTCACGACCGCCAATCGAGACAATCTGCGTTCCTCGGCGCAATCCGGCGCGTGCAGCAGGGCTGCCTGGCACAACCTCGGTGATCAGCACGCCCTGGCGCACCGGCAGATTCAGGCTTTCTGACAGCAGCGGATCGACATCACGCATCCCGATGCCCATCCACGGACGATCATAGCGACCATCGCGGATCAGCGCCGGCGCCACGCGACTGACGGCATTGGACGGCACCGCATACCCCACCCCTTCGAAGGCGCCGGAACCGCTGCTGATGGCGGTATTGACGCCGATCACCTCACCGTAGATGTTGAGCAGCGGACCGCCAGAGTTCCCCGGATTGATCGCTGCGTCGGTCTGAATAATATTTGGGATGCGGAAGCGCCCGCCGCCACTGCTCGCCGGGCCGCTGAGACTGCGCCCGATGCCGCTGACGACGCCAACTGTCAGGGTGTTCCGCAAGCCGAACGGATTGCCAATGGCAATTGCGCGCTGCCCGACCTCGACGGTTCGTGAGTCGGCGAGGGGCAGCGGCGCCACGCCAGGGGGCAGTTCATCAACCTTCAGCACTGCCAGATCGCTCCCTGGATCGCCGCCGACCAGGCGCGCCATCATCACGGCGCCATCAGAGAATCGCACCTGAAACTTCGAGCCGTTTTCGACCACGTGGTTATTGGTGACGATATGCCCCTGATCATCGAACAGAAAGCCAGAACCCTGACTGGTGGGCACGGTGAACGGCGCTCCGCCGACCGGCGGATGATCGGCGACGACCTCGATGCTGACGACCGACGGATTCACCCGCCGGTAGAGCGCAATCAGCGCCGCCTGTTCGGCTTCCAGCGGGTTGGTCAGTTCCGGCGGCAGCGTTGGCACCGGCGCCTGCACAGGCAGCGGCGCAGGAGTCGCCGTAGGTGCGGATGGCGTGGTCGGCGTGCGAGTCGCCTCTGCCTGCACAGCAGCAGTTGGAGCAGTCGTCGGTTCTGTAGCCGCCGGACGCGGCAGATCCACTGAGGGCACGGAACACCCGGCAACGAACGCGAGCGTGATCAACACAGCCACAAGTGTAAGAGGAACGCGCATACAGTGTCTCTCCTATCGCGAACGCGCGAGCGCCGCGCGCAGCGCCGGTTCCAGTGTCGGGTAGGCAAACTGATACCCAAGCGCCTGCGCTTTGGATGGTATGGCGCGTTGACGTTCGATGAGCAAAGCGGGCGCCATTTCACCAAGCAGCAGGCGAAGCACAAATCCGGGCAACGGCAACCAGGACGGTCGTCCCAGCACGCGCCCCAGGGTCGCGCTGAAATCGCGGTTACGCTGCGGCTCCGGCGCAACGCCATTGAAGGGACCGCTGGCGCGTTCATCGTCGATGCAGCGCATGATCAGACCCACCTCGTCGTCCAGGTGAATCCAGGACCACCATTGCGTTCCCGGCAGAATGGGACCGCCGACAAACAGTTGAAACGGCAGCAGCAGCCGCGCCAGCGCTCCTTCATGACGGTCGAGCACAATCCCGGTGCGGATCATCACCGTGCGAACGCCAAGGTCTGCGGCGCGGCAGGCTTCGCCTTCCCATGCAACGCATACTTGCGCCAGGAAGTTGCTCCCTGGCGGAGCGCTCTCATCAACCGGCTCATCGCCCCGTGGTCCATAGAAATCGATGCCGGACGCGCACACAAAAACCGGAGGACGCTGTGTGGCGCGCGCCATGGCTTCGACCAGAACGCGCGTACTGTGGGTGCGGCTTTCGAGGATCTCACGTTTGTAGGCAGGCGTCCAGCGCCGACCGGCAATCGACGCACCTGCCAGATGGACAACAGCATCAGCGGTTGCCAGAGTCGCCTCCCACGCTCCGCCGGTTGCGGCGTCCCAGGCGACGTACTGTGCCGCGCCAGGCAGCACCGCGCGAGCCGCATCCGGTCGACGCGTGAATACCGTCACACGGTCGCCGCGCGCCATCAGGCGGCGGCAGAGCGCCTTACCGATCAACCCGGTGGCGCCGGTTACAATAATGTGTTTGGATGCGGACATATGCGCTTCCTCGACGCTGCCGGGCGTCGTCTGAAAGATATTATAGTCGTCACGAGCATACCATGCATGCCAATACTGGAGTGAGAGCGTCTCTGAAATCTCGCCTTGCAAGGTGCAGTTAATCCAGCGAAGGCATCGCCTTCGCCTACCCGAAAAAGCGTCACAATCTCCCTCGTGTGCGCCGTCATTGCGAGTACAGTGCGCAGTCTCTGTGCTCGAAGAGATTGCGGAGACGCTTTGCGAAGTCCACAGGCGCGCATTGTCAGTACGAGCGCAGCGCCGCGTGGGGATGCTTCGCAAGAACCGCCAGCCTTCCCCTGTCATTGACGGTGGGGTTACTCTCTCTCCTTGAGGAGGCAGTTCAGTTTGCGATAGGTGCGCCAGAGAATGGCAATCTTTCCGACAAGAGGAACGTAGGCGCGTTTCTGGAACACATCATAATCGTTGGCGACGATACGCGGCAAGATGCCGCGATAAATCTCTGCTGCTGCGGCAATAGCCATCCGACCATCAGGATCGAGCAGGGCAATGCCGGGCCAGGCCTCATTGTACAATGCGTGGGCGTGTTCCATCTCGAAACGGATCAATGCCCGAAACCGTTCATCGCGCCGGTTGTGGAAAATGTCATCATCTGTCAACCCAAAACGGCGCAGGTCCTCCTGGGGAAGATAGATGCGTCCACGTCGCGCATCTTCGCCAACATCGCGCAGAATATTCGTCAGCTGAAGCGCCACGCCTAGTTTTACCGCATACGGCGCTGCACCATCGCGGTACCCGATGATATGCATCGAGAGCAGCCCGACGACCGAAGCAACACGGTAACAGTAGAGCCAGAGGTCATCGAACGTCTCATAACGGTGGACGGTGAGATCCATGGCGATTCCTGCAAGCAGTTCATCGACGAGCGCACGTGGAATAGCATAACGTCGCACGGTATCGTCCCATGCCAGCAGGACCGGATGATCGCCTGGCGGATGTGGTGCATGGACACGCGCCACCCAATTGGCAAGCGCGCGCGCCGGGTCGTCCTGTGCGCGATCAACTGTATCATCACTGGTGCGGCAGAACGCATACAGCGCACGGACTGCCAGGCGCTTTTCACGTGGCAAGAGTTGCGAACTTAGGTGAAAACTGCGCGAATTGACGCGCGTGATTTCGACACAATGCTGATACGCTGCATCGAGTGTCAGTGATGGCAGAACATCGGTCGGAGGCGTCTCGTGCCGGATGATATCGGGTTCAGCCAGATGACGCAGACTGGCGAGCAGAGCCGCAGCATCGCGGATCGGCGCTTCCCGTTCGCCAAATGCTCGAACCGGTATTCTGGCAGAATGGTGGAGCGATGCCATGGCTCCTCTTTCGCACGTCACGGGTTATGTCTCTAATGATCGGCGATTCAGTTACAACAGATGCGCGGTCCTGCGCATTTCTGGCATAGAAACCGCGCGCTTCGCGCTGTGCTCGCTGCACAACGTTTCCGGCAAACCCTGCTGTTTGCCAGACGCACGCGCGCGGTGTCAGATCGTCCCGACGAGTTATCCACAACCGGCTGTCGGATTCAGGGCGACATTATAGCGCCATTTGCATATAGCGTTGTCATCCTGGCTCTATATGGAGTTACGAGCGTTGAGGAGGAACGGATGCACCATTGCTCGACATGATCGAACTGACGGTTTGAACCAGTTCGCGCGCGTCCTGGCCCAGGAAGACCCCTGGAATAGCGGCGCACAATTCGGGATTGACATTGAAGATGCGCCCGCCATACCCGAAATGGACGTGGGGAAACTCTTGCCGAACGGCGCGCGCCACTTCGAGCAGATTCATGGCGGTTTCGAGCGTTGATGCCGACGAACAGACCAGCTTCGGCTTGACCTTCCGAATAGTTTCGAGAAGGTCTGCAAGCGGCACCTGCGCTCCCAGATAGACGACGTGCCACCCGCGCCGCACCAGGAAGAGACTGGCGAACATTACTCCCAGATCATGCAGTTCCTGCGGTGCGCATCCCACCACAATCGTATCACGCTGCACCTGGTTCTCGAATACATTCAGCAGGCTTGCCAGTTTGCGTCGCACGAACTCTGTTGCAAAATGCTCAGCCGCAACATTGATCTCGCCGCGGTGCCAGCGTTCGCCGACTTCCACCATCGTCGGCTGGATCAATTCCAACAGCACCTGCTCGAATGGGTAGATCGCAAACGCTTCGGACACCAAGCGCTCAGCGTTCTGCGCATCGAACGTTGTCAAGGCAACGACGAGTTCATCGACCATGCGATCAATCGAGCGGGAGGCATCCGCTTCGACATGGGGCGGCGCCTGGTCGGTGACGCTCGTCAGCAGCATGATCGCGTGGCTGATGTTGACGCCTTCCGCTGTTCGGTCGCGCAGCCAGCGAATAATTGCAATATCGCGCTCCGAGTAGAGACGATGACCGCCTGGCGTGCGCTGCGGGCAGGGAATGCCGTAGCGCCGCTCCCAGGCGCGAAAGGTATCGGGCGGAACGCCGGTCTCGCGGGCGACCGCTTTGGTATTGAAAACGGGCGCTGTCGAAAGTTGCCCGAGAGCTGGAGGTTGCGCCATTGCCGTCTGATTCCTCACGCGATTGTTAAATTTCCCACGGGTTCGATGTGTAGAGTAGCACAACGCACACCTCTTGTCAAAGGCTTGCACAGCAGTAGGTGTAGTCATGACGTGTCACGAAACACTGGATCGCTGTGGGTTGAAGCCCTCGCTGAGGATGTGAAAGCCCCTTCAGGGCTGTGCATACGGGAGATGGCGCCGAAACGCCCTTTGTTGAACTGTCCGTTTGAGGCATCAGGATGCCGTAACGTCCTCGGCTTCTTCCAGAGGAGGAGCAGAGAGCGGGAGGGGTAAGAGCCTCTCAAGCAGGGTGATTGCGGGTGAAGGCACGCCCTCTCTGCGCGCAGCCGCCTGATCATGAGCACGTGATAGCCTCGTAGGGGCTTCACCGGCCTGAGCAAGAGCGTTCGCTCGTAGCGCCAGCATGTTGTCTGATCATGACCGTTCCTCACAGCAAGAGAGCCGCATTAAGCCAGGCGAGCGGCGGCAATGTCGCGCACAGGCGCCAGACCCCGGCGCACAAGGTTCCAGGAACGCCCTCGATTGGCGCTGATCGCAACTTCTCCCGCGGCGGATGCGGCAAACGCAGTATCCATGTGGTATCCCGCAGGCTTGAGGAGCGTTGTCGCGCCTTCCCAGGGAAGCGTTGCAATGTGCGGCTCCCAGGCGCCGAGCGAACCGCGCACGACTCCGCCGTCGGTCAGCGCTGCAAGGAGCGTTGGTGGTGCGCCTGCCAGCGTGGTGCAGACTGTCGGTTCGCCCGGTATGCCCTCGATCAGGCGCCAGACCCCGCGTTCGACAGCGTACACGCGGCCTGCGACGAGTGCGCAGAGGACTTCCGACATGCCGGGCACAGCCATCAGCATACGAACGGCGCCTGGCAAAGGCGCACCATACAATTCCCACGTTGCGCCATGGTCGTTGCTCGCCAGCACCTGCGCATGCAAGGCGCCGTAGAACTGCCCTGCGCTATCGATAGCGAACGCGCCATACGCGCCGGGGAGCGCAATCCGGCGCCAGCTCGCGCCACCATTATCGCTGGCGAACAACGCATCACCCGACAGCAACCCGACAAATGACGGCTGTCCCGGCGCCTCGCACAGCGCGGCTTCTGGCGCCAGCGGCTTGCCGATGTTCAGCATTGTCCAGGTCTGACCGCCATCTGTGCTTCGATGGATGCACTCGTCAGCGATGATCAGTGCGATCAACGGATTGGACCTATCGATCCAGACCGAGCGCACTGGTGTACCCTGAAACATGTGGGGACCGCGCAACCAGCGCCCCTGACCGGCTGGATCGCTGAGGAGCGTCAGTCCATCATCGGTTGCCAGAAACAACAGTGTCGCTTTTGCCATGGATTTCTCCTTGTATGCGGGCGCGACGCCCGCGCTGCCGGGGGACGAGCAACTTTCTCAGGCGAGAGGTGAGCGGCGAGAGGTAAGAGGTGAGAGGTGAGAGGTGAGAGGTGAGAGGTGAGAGGTGAGAGGTGAGAGGTGAGCGGCGAGAGGTGAGAGGTGAGAGGTGAGAGGTGAGAGGTGAGCGGCGAGAGGTGAGCGGCGAGAGGTGAGCGGGGAGCGGCGAGAGGTGAGCGGCGAGAGGCGAGCGGCGAGAGGTAAGAGGTGAGCGGCGAGAGGTGAGCGGCGAGAGGTGAGCGGCGAGAGGTGAGCGGCGAGAGGTGAGCGGCGAGAGGCGAGAGGCGAGAGGTGAGAGGTGAGAGGTGAGAGGTGAGAGGTGAGAGGTGAGAGGTGAGCGGCGAGAGGTGAGCGGCGAGAGGTGAGCGGCGAGAGGTGAGCGGCGAGAGACGCGACGCTCGCGCTCCCGGGTGTCAAGAAACAACAGCGTCGTTTTTGCCATGGATTTCTCCTGCTCCTTACGATGGCGAGGACGGGCATGCCAGCGTAAACAGAACAATGCCGTACTGTTCGTCGCGTTGGGGAAACAGCCCGGCAGCGCGAAAGCGTTGAAGCAGATCCTCGCGCGACCAGAATGCAATGCCGCCGGCGGAGACAGCGCGTTCCACGACACGCCCGATAGCGCCTTGTGCGCTGAGCAACGTCATGGTCACAAAGCGGCCATCATCGGCAAGGATGCGACGCACCTCGTGCAGACAGGCATCGAGGTCGCCGATCTCGTTGAGCGACCCGCCGATTGTCACGCCGGATGCCGCACCACTGGCGACCGGCAACGCCTGCGCCGAGGCGCGCAGGTAGGAAACCTGCACCCCGGCGGCGCGCGCGCGCTGGCGCGCCTCCTGCAGCATGGGCAACGCATGATCGATCCCGACGACGTGACCCGAAGCGTGACCTATGGCTCGCGCCAGCGCGCGCGCGTACAATCCATTCGAGCATGCGACATCAACGAACAACCCGCCGCGCACCGCGCCGACCCACCCGGTTATCAGCGACAACTCGCGGTGGTATGGGAACGACTCGCCGCTGAGCAGCGTCAGGGCAAATGGGCGCCAGAGGCGTTCGTATGCCCAGGCAGTCGCCGGAAGTTCATTCGTCAGTTGCGCGATTGTCGGCGGGCGCGGAGGACCGAGAAAATCCGCAATGCCATTACGGATAGGGTAGATCGCATCACAGGCGCAGTGCAGCGTGCCGGACAGTATTTCACCGGCGGCATCACGGCGCGGGTCACGAAGATTGGGGGTGGCGAAACACGTTGGGCAGCGCAGGGCGGGCAACAGATCGTCATACATGGTGCGATGCGGCCTCAACTGAGCGGATGTGCGCTTCAAGCGCAGCAGCGGTTGACGGATCGAGGGTGATGTATGGCGTCGATGCAGGCGGACCGCCACCCAGAACGAAGCGATCCATCGCAGCGATCAGCGCTGCTATATCGAGACCGCGCATCGAGGGGCTGACCGCCGCGAGTTTGGGGCGGCTTTTCGCGTAGTTGAGGCGCATGCCGCGCGGCTGACCGCGCTTCCACTTCTCGAGCGCCGCCGCTGCCTGGATCAGTCCTTTGTAGAACGTCGCTTCCGGCTCGGTTGCATTGAGCCAGCAGATTTCCCACTGCTCGTGGGCGTGCCAGTACTCACCTTCGTTGAACAGCCGGATACCCTCGAGATAGTGATCCATAACCCGCCTGTCGAACCTTCAATAGCGTGGCACGGAAGGATCGATCCGCAAAGACCACTCCTCAATGCCACCCATCATATTTGCTACGCGCGCGAAGCCGAGTTTGGATGCGATATATCCTGCTACATATGCGCTACGATGACCATGGTGACAGAAGAAAACATATTCCTGTGTTGGATCGAGTGTCCCGATCCACTCAGCAACGCGGCTAAGCGGTAGCAATTCCGCCCCCTCGATGCGCGCAATCGTGTATTCTTCCGGTTCACGCACATCGACAAAACGGAACGACTCGCCGCGATCGCGTTTTGCCTTGACCTGATCGGTCGTCAGGTCGAGATACGGTTTGCGAAAGAAAGGTTGCCTTATCATTGATCAAGAGACGTTGTGATGCGCGAATACAAACGTAACACGAAGAGACGTTGCACTGCAACGTCTCTTCGTTGGGAAACGGACCTGTGGAACGGCCGTACCTAGTGGCTGCTGCAACAACCGCCACCGTTGCCGTACCCATCGTAATCGTCATCGGCCGCCTGCTGATCCCTGGTGCGGAAGGAGTGACCGCAGCCGCAGCTTGACACCGCATTCGGGTTGTCGATCTTGAACGCGCCTGCCAGCATATCGTCCTGCTGATACGAGATCGTGGCGCCCGTAAGATACCGCGCACTGATCGGGTCAACCATGACGCGTAGACCGTGCGCGTTCCATACCGTATCGCCGAAGCGCTCTTCGTTGTCGAAGGTCATCCCGTACTGCAAACCGGAGCACCCGCCGCCGGAGACGAAGACGCGCAGACTGTACCCTTCGAGGTTGCGTTCCTTCATCATGCTCTGCAGGCGGAGCGATGCGCCTTCGGTGATTTCGAGCACTGGCGGGAATTCGTTCTCGTGATGCTGGTTGATTACATCCTGTTCGATTGTTGCCATAGCGTGTGCGCCTCCTGACTGGTGTTGTGCGGTTGTATTGCGCCAATAGCATCAATGACGCTCATGGTCGTCGGTGAATTATGCGTGTTGACCTTTCTGGAGTATACCAGAGTTACGCAAGAAACTCAATATCTAAACGAATTATCCTCCGAGTTCCGACATGCCGCGCAGCGTAGGCAGTACGCCGTCGGGCAGCCCATGCCCCCAGGGTTTGAGCGCCACTGCGTGGCGAATGATCTGCTCGATCTCATCGAGCGTTGCGCCGCTGCGGATTGCGGCGCGCAGATCGACCTCGTTATCGCGCAGCAGGCAGAGGTGCAGGCGCCCGTCGGATGTCAGCCGCATACGGTTGCATGTTGCGCAGAACGGTTCACTCACCGAACTGATGAACCCCAGGGCGCCCGCCGCGCCAGGGATGCGGTAACGTCGCGCCGAGTCAGCCGGCGCCAGCCCCAGGTCTTCGAGCGGGCCATAGACCGACTCCAGGCGCGCAATCAATTCTGCACTGGTCACCACATGGCTCTGCGCCAGGTCGGCCACGCCGGTCAGCGGCATCACCTCGATGAAGCGCATCTCCCATGGATGGCGGAGTGTCAGCGCAGCGAGGCGCGGAACCTCATCATCATTCATCCCGCGCACAATGACCGAGTTGAGTTTGATCGGGCGCAATCCCACGCGGTCGGCGGCTTCGATGCCTGCCCAGACCTTCTCAAACGACCCGCCGCGCGTCATACGACGGAACTTCTCCGGGTCGAGCGTGTCAATACTGATATTCACCCGGTCGAGGCCAGCAGCTTTCAGCGATTCGGCGAGTTTCTCCAGGCGCAGCGCATTTGTCGTCATTGCGACGTGGGTGATCCCCGGTGTGCGCCTGATTTGGCGCACAATCTCGACGATATCGGGGCGCAGCGTCGGCTCGCCGCCGGTCAGGCGAATTTTACGGAACCCGGCTCTGGCAGCCGCGTGCACCACCAGCAACAACTCGTCGGTCGTCAGCAACTCCGGGCGCGGCATGAATTTCGTGCCGATCTCCGGCATGCAGTAGACACATCGCATATTGCAGCGGTCGGTCAGCGAGATGCGCAGGTAATCAATCCGGCGTCCATACGAATCGTGGGCTGGTGTATCGGTCGGGTAGAACGGTTGCGTCCGCCGCGCCTGTTCGGCAGTGTAGAGCGGAATAGTCATCCGGCGTACATCGTCGTACTGCATAGCCCTCCTCTATGCATATTCCATGACACTGATGCGCGCTGCCAGTCTGCGCGCAATCTCGCGGAAGACATCGGCGTAGGCGTCCGGCTCGTCGCTGAGCACCGCCGGTTGACCGTGATCGCCGCCTTCGCGGATGCTCAGACCAATCGGGATCTGCCCCAGCAGTGGAATGCCGAGTTGTCCGGCGAGGCGGGCGGCGCCGCCGGAACCGAAGATGTCGTAGCGCGCGCCGGTATCGGGCGCGACGAAGTACGCCATATTCTCGATGATACCGAGCAGCGGCACGTTCACCTTGCGGAACATCTCCATGCTCTTCAGCACATCGGCAGTCGCCACTTGTTGCGGCGTCGTCACCGTCACCACGCCGGTCAGTCCGGCATTCTGGAGCGACTGCGCCAGAGTCAGGGCGATGTCGCCGGTGCCGGGGGGCATATCGATGATCAGGTAATCGAGCGGCGCCCACAACACCTGGTAGAGGAACTGCCGCAGCAACTGCGACACCATCGGACCGCGCCAGATCACCGGCTGCCGGTCGTCGATCAGAAAACCGATCGACATCATCTTGATGCCGTGCGCCTCGATCGGCAGCATGCGCGGCTCGCCGTCAGGACCACTCACCGCTTCGGGCTGTTGCGAGCGCACTCCCATCATCAGCGGCACCGAGGGACCGTACACATCGGCGTCGAGCAGCCCGACCTGCGCTCCTTCGCGCGCAAGCGCCACCGCTAAATTGACCGCGACCGTCGATTTGCCGACGCCGCCTTTGCCCGCCGAGACCGCAATCACGTGGCTGACGCCGGGGATGGCGACATGTTCGGGGATGCCGCCGCGTGGCCGCACCTGAGCGGTAAACTCGATGCTTACCCGCTCGCGCGGAATACCGACAATTGTTTCGAGCGCTTCTTCGCATTCGCGCTGAATCTGATCCTTGAGCGGGCAGGCAGGCGTAGTCAATTCCACCTCGAAGCGCACCGCATCGCCATCGATGACCAGGTTCTTGATCATCTTGCGCGATACCAGATCGCCGCCGAGTTCTGGCTCCTGCACGGTTGCCAGCGCTTGCAGCACGGTCTGCTCGCTTAGTTTGTCGTGATGACGTGAAAAGAGGCCCATGTCCCCTCGCTTCTCAGCGTCTCGATGTGCTGATGTCAGTATACCATATTTTTATAGCGAAAACTATCGTAAGTGTGTGAGAGATTATGCGCTTGTGCACCGACCATTGCGAGCTTTTTCGCTTCAGACGTGCAAACGGTGGATGATATTGTACCACGCTTTGGTTATGTGACTGTCGCCGATGAGTGACTGGCAGTGACGCGGCTACGAGGGAGCGAAGACGACCGTCACACGGCGGCGGGCGGCTTGTAACTCAGGAGCGCTTCCGAATATACTGAGTGCACGCGCATTGAGAGATGGGAGCGCCATATGAACGCGCTGACACGCCTGGAGATCAGCGGACTCAAGCCGATCCGTCAGGAGAGTCTCGATCTTCGAGCATTGAAAGTGCTCATTGGAGCGAATGGGGCTGGCAAATCGAACCTGATCTCGATCTTCAAGATGCTGAACTGGATAATGCCTCCTCCTGGCGGTTTGCAACTCTCTATCAGTCGCGCCGGAGGCGCAAATGCTTTGCTTTATGACGGAGCAGCGGTCACTCCGCAGATCACATCGCGGTTGTCATTCGAGACAGAGCGCGGAGTCAATGACTGTCGCTTTCGTCTTGTTCACGCTGCCGGTGATACGCTGGTATTCGCAGATGAAGCGTTCCGCTTCATTCCACACGGCGCGAACAATCGCACCTGGATCGAGTTGGGCGCAGGTGATCGTGAGGCGTGTATTATCGAGCGAGCCGATCAGGGTGATCCGACAGCGTGGTTTATTCACTGATCGATCTGCACGGTTTTCCACGAGATATGCCCGCATTCGATGAACTGCCCTCTTTGACCGACCCGTATGCGCGTGTCAGAATCATTGCTGCGAAGATCGGTTTATCCGTCATTTGCGCTCGCTGTACCCATTTCAATGAGTGGTTGTCTCGTCTCGAGGAGTTGGCTGCCTTCCCAGATACCGATCGACAATAGCCACAAACACATCTTCGAGCGACGGTTCAACCGCTTCGATGTGGATGCCGGATACGCCAGCCGTCTCCAGTGCTGCGGCGAGGTGTGGCAAGCGCAACACGGCCTCATCGACGATCGCGTGGAGCCGCGCGCCATGCGGCGCGACGCTGCGCACGCCAGGTTGCGCCAGCAGGGTTGCACGCGCAAGTTCTTGCGGCGTTCCTTCGATTTCCAGCACAGCGCCGTCGAATGTCGTGCGCTTCAGTGCCAGCGGCGTGTCGAGTGCAACCAGTCTGCCGCCGTACATGAGTCCGATGCGGTTGCAGTGTTCCGCTTCGTCCATGAAGTGGGTCGTGACGAAGACAGTCACCCCTTCGTCTGCCAGATCGTAGATCAGGTCCCAGAACGCGCGACGCGCCTCTGGATCGACGCCGCTGGTCGGTTCGTCCAGGAAGAGGACTTGTGGACGATGGACGATGGCGCATGCCAGCGCCAGGCGCTGCCGCCAACCGCCTGGCAGCTCGGCGGTCAGCGCCCGGTCGTGCCCACGCAGTCCTGCAAGGTCGGTCAATGCGTCGATGCGCGCGGCGCGCTCTGCGCGCGGCAGACCGTAGATGTCGGCGTAGAACGTCAGGTTCTCCCGCGCCGTCAGATCGCCGTAGAGACTGAACTTCTGCGACATGTAGCCGATCCGCTGGCGGATCGCCTCCTGATCGCGGGCAATGTCGAGACCCAGGACGCGCCCGCTGCCGCTGCTTGGCGTCAGCAAGCCGCAGAGCATGCGGATCGTGGTGGTTTTGCCGGATCCGTTTGGTCCCAGGAACCCAAAGACTTCGCCACGCGCCACCTGGAGTGACACCTCGTTGACCGCTACGAACGATCCGAAGCGGCGCGTCAGGCGATCAGTTGTGACAGCGTAATCGGTCATACTCAAGAGTTCTGAACGAATGTCGTCAGCGAATACGCGACTGATATCGCGCTGAGCGCACAACGTTCAATGCGCAAGTTCAATCTCTGTGTCCTCTGCGTCTCTGTGGTTCGCCTGACAGGTCAACGAACGCAGCAGTGAATAACGTGCAACGTTCAACGCTTAACGTTCACCGTTCAACGCTGCATCTTCCCGCGCACGCACGAGCAATACTGGCAGCGCCGAGTCGTGAACTACCTTTGTTGCAACGCTGCCAAGCCACAGGTGTTGGAGACCGGTGCGTCCGTGCGTCGCCATGACGATCAGGTCGACATCTTCGCTTTCCGCCGTGCGGATGATCTGGTCAGCCGGCGATCCCTCGACAACTCTGGCGCGCACGTCGATGCGATGAGCGCGCAGGTCCTCCGCTTTCCGCTCCAGATATGCGCGCGCCTCGGCAGCGCCGTCGTCGGCATGGGGGACAACGCTCACCAGCACCAGTGCAGCGCCGGTGCAGGCGGCGATCAATCGGGCTTCGCCGAGTGCTTGTTCTGCAATCGGCGATCCATCGAGAGGAACGCAGATAGTACGGTAGGCGACTTCGGTCGCCGGCGGGCGGGCGCCGCCGTTCGAGCGCACCACCAGCAGCGGCGTCGGCGCGGCGTGCAACACCTTCGCTGCGACGCTGCCGAATGCCCAGCGGAGTACGCCGCCGTAGCCGTGGGTCGTCATGGCAATCAGTCCGACGCCGGGTTCGTGCTCTGCGCGCGCAACAATGGCGGCAGCCGCGTCTTCGGCCGGTTGTATGTCGAACGAAGCGCGCAGATTCATCGAACGCAGCCGTTCTGCAATGCTTGACAGATAGATGTTGGCGCGCGCCAGCACTTCTTCGGTCCACTCTCGACGCAACTCTGATGGAATGGTCGTCTTCCAGAAAAGGGACTGACTGATCTCGCCGGGTGTGACGATCCGCAGCAACAGGAGCGAGGCGTCAGTTGCGTGCGCCAGGGATGTGGCGTAGGGAAGCACGGCTTCGGCGGTGACGGAACCATCGAGCGGGACAAGGATCTGGCGCGTCATTGCGTTGTCCTTTCTCGTTGCAAATACAGGAAGACATCCTCCATGCCGGGGGTCACAGAGCGGAATGTGTGGAGCGTCACATGTGCGCCCGCAAGAGTCCGGCGGAGTATGGCGTCGTCGAACCACGGCTCGGTGATCACGTGGAGACAATCGCCGAAGACGTGAACATCGCGCACGTCGGGAAGCGTGCGGAGCGTCGTTTCCGCTATGTGGCGCGGTTCGGCGCGAATCTCCAGCACGATGCCGGGCACGAGACGTTGCAGTTCGCGTGGCGTTCCGTTTGCCAGCATATCGCCGGCGCGCATGAAACTGACCTCGTGGCAGCGCTCGGCTTCATCCATGTACGGTGTGGTGAGCAACACGGTCATGCCTCGGGCGTGCACCGCTTCGTGCAGCAGATCCCAGAATTCGCGCCGCGATACTGGATCGACGCCGGTGGTTGGTTCGTCGAGCAGCAGCACCTGTGGATGATGGATGAGCGCACACACCAGCGCCAGTTTCTGGCGCATCCCGCCGGAGAGTTCGTCGGCGCGCCGGTTGCGAAATGGTTCCAGACGGCTGAATCCGAGCAGCCGGGTCAGCAGTGCGGCGCGTTCCGTCTGCGAGACGCCATAGGCATCGGCATAGAAACGCAGATTTTCGAGCACGGTCAGGTCACCATACAGGCTAAAGCGTTGCGGCATGTAGCCAATGCGCTGCCGCACCCCCTCCGGGTTGCGCACCACGTCGATCCCGGCAACCACGGCGCGACCAGTGTCAGGGCGCAGCACCCCGCAGAGCAGGCGCAGCGTCGTCGTTTTGCCGGCGCCGTCCGGTCCGAGCAGACCGTGGATTCGTCCGGCCATCACTGTCAGGTTCAGGTGGTTGACCGCGCGTACCGGACCGAAGGAGCGGCTCAGGTCGATAGTTTCGATTGCTGGCGTTTCGCTCATTGCACCGTCACAATCTCGGATACAAAATCGTGCAGCGCCGTTGTGTACGCTTCCGGCTGATCGAGGTTCGCCAGATGGGCCGCGCCCTCGATCAGGCGCAGCCGACCGTGTCGCAGGGCGCGCAGGTACGATTGCTCATCGCGCCGGAAGAAGCGATCCTCTGCGCCGTTGAGCAACAGCGCCGGGACAGTGCAGGCATGCAATGCGAGCAGCGGATCGAAGTCGAGCAGTGCGGCGGAAATGTCGGCATAGAAGCGATAGAAGAAGCCACGCGCAATGATGGGATCCGCCAGCGCTGCGGGGTAGTTTTTGCGCAGCGCGCGTTCCTCGGCGCGCGCCAGCAGCGGCGCGAAGGTGCGGGTCACGAAACGGGAAACGGCAACGTATGGCGCGCCCAGGAGACGACCGGGCAGCCTGCGGAACGAGAACGCACAGCCGGACAGCACCAGCGCCATTGTGCGTTGCGGATGACGGGCGCCGAATGCCAGCGCCACATACCCGCCGAGCGACAGACCGCAGACAATCGCCCGTCCGCCGGCAACCGTATCAACCGCCGCAGCAACCTGCTCCACTGCCGCATCGAGCGAAAATGGCATGCCTGCCAGCGCCCCGTGCCCCGGCAGATCGGGAGCGACTACGCGCAGGGAGGCGCTGAGCGCATCGATCTGCGATTGCCACAGCGCGCGTGTCAGACGAGCGCCGTGGATCAGGACGATTGCCGGCGCGTTTTCAGGACCTGCAACAGTGTACTCACGTGGATGGATCATCATACTCCCCAACTTCCCACCCCTGACTCCTAACTCCTAATTCCTAACTCCTAACTCCTACTCCCCTCCAGCAGCGTCACATCCGCTGGCATACCGGGTTTGAGCGCGTGATCGGCGTTCGGCAACGTGACCCGCACGGCAAATACCGTCGTGGCGCGTTCGTCGCGCGTCTGAACGTTGCGCGGCGTAAACTCGGCGTTCTGAGCGATAAACGTGACCGTTCCGCGGAAAACACGTCCTGGGAAGCTGTCAACTGTGACTTCCGCCGTTTGCCCGAGGCGCACGCGCCCAATGTCAGTTTCGCTGATATAGACCGTCAGGCGCACTGTATCGAGCGAGCCGATCGTCATGAGCGGCATACCGGGGGTCGCCTGTTCTCCTTCGTGGATGGGGCGGCTCAGGATGATGCCGGAGCGCGGCGCGCGCAGGGCAGCTTTTGCGATCATCACCTCAACCTGACGCTGCGCTGCACGCGCCTGCATCAGTTGCGCTTCCACCGCCTGGATCTGCTCCGGACGCGCACCGTTCCGCGCCAGTTCCAGGCGCGCGCGCGCCTGCGCCAGTTGCGCTTCGGCAATCTCTTTCTGCGTGCGCGCTGCATCGACCGCAGCCTGGAGTTGCTGCGGGTTGGCGCGCATCGTTTCGACCACATCAAGGAAACGCTGCGCATTCGCAAGCGCCGTCTCGGCAGCCGCAATATCCTGACGGGTCGGACCAGTCTCGGCTTTTGCCAGCGCCGCCTGTGCGGCGCTCACCTGCAATTCCGCCTGCCGCACGCCGATCGCCTCCGCCTGGCGCGCCCGTTCAGCCTGGAGCAGCGCCTGTTCCACTGCGGTTTCCGCTTGGCGCAACGCTGCTTCCGCCTGAACGAATTGCGCGTAGTAATTCTCGCGCACTCCGTCGCTCACGGTATTCGGCAGCCGCTGCACGCCCGCCGGCGTGGTGAGCAGCACCGAAGGCATCATGGCATCCTGCCCGGTATCGCGCACATACTCCCAGTTACTCTTTGCCTGAGCGTAGCGCGCCTGCGCCTGCGTAAGCGCCGCCGCCACCTGTTCCACTTGCGCCTCTGCCAGCGTTTTGGCAGCAGAAAGCGTATCACGCGCAGATTGCAGGTTCTCCTGCGCCAGCGCGAGCGAGACACGCGCGGCGTCAATGTCCTCCGGGCGCGTCCCGGCGCGCAGTTTCTCCAGCGCGCGCAATGCCGCATCACGATTGGCGCGCGCCTGCGCCAGTTGCAGTTCCAGTTCCTGCGGGTCGTTCAGGATGGCGAGCGCATGCTCATACGCCTGGGCAGCGCCTGCCGCTGCCGCTGCCGCCTGTTGCACCTGCGCCTCGGCAACCGCGATCTCCTCCCTGCGCGTCCCGGCGCGGATCTGCGCCAGATTCGCCTCAGCCGTCGCAACCGCCGCCTTCGCCTGAGCCAGTTGCGCTTCGAGCAGCGCCGTATCGATCTGCGCCAGTTCCTGCCCGGCGCGCACCTCCGATCCCTCATCGGCAAAGAGGCGCTGCACCCGTCCGGCAATCTCCGCCGTCACCAACACCTCCTCGGCTTCGATGGTCCCCGAACCGGTGAGCGGTCCATTCCGCGCCTGCGCCGACTGCTGGAACCGCCAGTAACCGCCGCCGATCAACGCTGCTGCCAGGAGCAGCGGAATGACTATTCGTGCACGTGGGTGCATGATCGCCTCCCAATCTTCATCAGTCAAGCCGTTTGCGGAAACGCGCCGTAGCCGCAATGATCAGGATTGCGCCAAACAACGCCAGTGCGCCGATCTGCGGCAGCAGGACTGCGGCATTAACCCCCTTGATGACGATGCCGCGCACCACGATCAGGTAGTAGGTCAGCGGAATGATGCCGCTGATGAATTGCAACGCCGCAGGCATTGCAGCCACCGGATAGATAAAACCGGAAAGGAAGACTGACGGCAGCATGGTCAGGAAGGTCAACAGAAACGCTTCTTGCTGCGTATTCGCCACGGTTGAAATCAGCAACCCAATCGACAGCGTCGAGATCAGGAAAAGACAGGAGATCGCCAGCAGCAACCCGACCTGGCCCTTGATCGGCACATGAAACAAGAATGTGCCCAGAATCAGCACTTCGATGGTGATCAGCAGCGCCATCAGCGCATACGGCACAATCTTGCCCAGGATCAGTTCAACGGGTCTGATCGGTGTAATGATCAACTGCTCGATGGTTCCGCGCTCGCGCTCCCGCACGATCGCTGAGGACGTAAGCAGCGTTGCCTGCAACTGAAGCACCAGACCGATGAGTCCGGGGATCATGAACACGGCGCTTGCCATATCCGGGTTGTACCAGACGCGGGTGCGCACCTCGAGCGGCGGCGCAGCCGTAGCGCGGCGCTCGGTCTGAATACTGATGGACTTCGCCTGCCCAATCAGACGCGCCGCCGACAACGACGAGCCGGCAATCGACGGGTCTGAGCCGTCGAGCACGAAGACCACCTGCGCTCCGCGGCGTCCCAGCAGATCGGCGCCATAGCCGGACGGGATGATTAGACCGGCGCGCACCTGACCGCTATCGATCAACATGGCAAGTTCGCGATCACTGCCGATATACCGCGCCACGGCAAATTGCCCGGATGCAACAAACGCTGCGACCAGATCGCGACTGGCGGATGTGCGATCCTGATCGAACACTGCCAGCGGCACATCGCGCACATCGGTGGTTGCAGCGTAGCCGAGCAGGATCAACTGCATCAACGGCGCAAGAAACATGACCGCAAGCGTGCGCGGGTCACGCTGGATGTGAATCCATTCCTTGCGCATCACGGGCCAGAGGCGGTTGACCATCATGCATCTCCCCCTTCAAGGCTCAGACCGTGGAGAAAGACATCGACCGCCATAGCCACTGCCTGATCATCGGTGATCTGGAGCGCTTCAGGCTGGCGCATCACCTCGCGCGCGATAACATGGATAAAGATGCTGCCGAGGAATGTGCGCACGCTGATTGATGTGTCGTGCGGACGGAAACGCCCCTGATCGATCTGGTGTTGTAGATAGGCGCGCAGCACGCCAAAGATGCGATCAACAAATTGCTGCCGGATCATGACAGCCACTTCAGGGAAGTGCAGCGCCTCCGCCAGAATGATACGAAACACCGCCACATTCTCGGGAATGCTCATCATCATCAGGTAGGAACGTCCAATGAGGGTCAATCCCTGGCGTGGCGGCAGGTCCATCAACTGTTGCGGATGATCGACGAGCGCCATGATCGAGGCGCGCTCGCGCAGCATCGAGAGAAAGAGGTCTTGCTTGTCCTTGAAATAGTGGTAGATCAGGCCCGGCGAGATGCCTCCCGCTGCTTCGGCAATATCACGGTTCGTCGCTTTCTGAAATCCCTTGGTGCTGAACACGTGCAACGCTGCATCAAGGATCTTGCGCCGCCGGTTGCGTGCATCGCTGTCGTCCGCTGCTGCCATTCCCGTCTCCATTGATTGATCAAGCAATCAAGAACAGTATAAAGAAATTGATTGATCGATCAGTGAAGATTCGGCAACGCCAGTGGAGACGACGGTCACCTGGAGCGGGGCGGCGGGGAGCGCCAGGGTCGATGACGGTCACCTGAGCTCAGGCAAAGTTTGCCGATACAGCGGGAAAGAGTACCCTGCCCATACTCCGGTGAAGCATGATATACTGGAAAGTGTAAGGAATTGCGGGGGCCGGAGTGGGCGGAACGCTTCGGACCCCGTACTGTTTCTGAGCAATGCAGATGTTGACAGCAGTTCTTTCAGGATTTGGCGGCGCCATCGTTGCGCCGTGGCTCTATCGCTTCGCACCGCGCCACGCGGGATGGATCGCGGCGTTGCTGCCGTTGGCGCTGATGATCTACTTCATCAGCCTGGTTCCGGCAGTGGTCGGCGGTGAGGCGGTGCGGTTCAGTTATGCGTGGGTTCCGAGCCTGGGCGTGAATCTGTCATTTCGCATCGACGGATTGAGCGTGCTCTTTGCTCTGCTGATTACCGGCATCGGCACACTTGTGCTGATCTATGCCGGCGGCTATCTGGCGAAGGATCCGATGTTGGGACGGATGCTGACGTTGCTGCTGATCTTCATGGCTGCCATGCTCGGCATTGTTACATCCGACAATCTGATCGGTCTGTTCGTGTTCTGGGAATTGACTACGATCAGTTCCTATCTGTTGATCGGCTACAAGCACGAGTACGAAAAAGCGCGCAAGGCGGCCTTGCAAAGCCTGCTGGTGACCGGCATTGGCGGTCTGGCGCTACTGGCGGGGATGGTGCTTCTTGGCAAAGTCGCCGGGACATTGGAGATCAGCGAGATCCTGACGCAGGGTGATGTGGTGCGTGCGCATCCGCTGTACGGCGGCATCCTGGCGCTGGTCTTATTCGGCGCGTTCACCAAATCGGCGCAATTCCCGTTTCACTTCTGGCTTCCCGGCGCGATGGAAGCGCCGACGCCCGTCAGTTCCTACCTGCACTCGGCAACGATGGTGAAGGCTGGCGTTTTTCTGCTGGCGCGGCTCAACCCGGCGCTTGGCGGCACTGAGGCGTGGCAACTGCTGTTGACCGGCTTTGGCAGCGCGACTATGATCGTCGGCTCGTTGCTGGCAGTGCAGCAGACCGATCTGAAGCGCATTCTGGCCTACACCACGGTCTCGGCGCTGGGTACGCTGGTCACGCTCATCGGCATCGGCGCCGACGATGCGCTCAAGGCGGCGATGGTCTTTACCCTCAGCCATGCGCTGTACAAGGGCGCGTTGTTCCAGGTTGCCGGGTCGGTCGATCACGAGACCGGCACGCGCGACATTGCGAACCTTGGCGGACTGCGCGCCGCTATGCCGATCACGGCTGCCGCAGGCATGCTGGCTGCGATTTCGATGGCCGGCTTGCCGCCGATGTTCGGGTTCATCGCCAAAGAGGTCCAGTACAAGGCCAACCTGGAAGAGCCAATACTGATCCTGGTGGCGCTCCTGGCGAACATCCTCACGGTGGTCGCCGCTGGTCTGGCGACGCTGCGGGTGTTCTTCGGTCCACCGGCTTCTACGCCGAAGCAGGCGCATGAGGCGCCGTTGAGCATGCAGATGGGACCGGTCGCGCTGGCGCTCGCCGGGCTTGGCGCCGGCTTGTTCTCGGTTCAGATCGGGAATGCCCTGATTGGACCTGCAACCAGCGCAGTGATCGGGAAGACGAAAGAGATTGAACTGCTCCTGTGGGCTGGCATCGAAGGGGCAGCTGGTCAGGCGCTGGCGCTGAGCGTGGTGACGCTCCTGGTCGGCGCGGGATTGTATCGCGCGCGCGGCATCTTCGGGCGTCTCGCCGCTGCCACGGCGCCGCTGGCGCCATGGGGTGCGGAGGGGTGGTATCAGCGCGCTGTCAATGGTATGCTCGCGCTGGCAGCCTGGCAGACGCGTGTGCTGCAAAATGGGTATTTGCGGTTTTACATCGGTCTGATTATCTTTACCGTTCTGGTACTGACGACATTGACGCTGGCGGTCGAGCGGGTTGTCATCACCATCCCGGCAGACTGGACTGATGTGCGTCTGTATGAACTGATGGTGGCGCTGATCATCATCGCAGCCACGCTCTTCGTTCTTCGGGCGACATCGCGTATGGCCGCCGTTGTCGGTCTGGGGTTTGTCGGGTATGGACTGGCGCTGGCGTTCCTGCTCTTCGGCGGGCCCGATCTGGCAATCACGCAGTTCGCCGTCGAGACCCTGGTTGCCATTCTGTTTGTGCTGGTGGTGTATCGTCTGCCGCGGTTCAACAATCTGTCGACCATGGGCGCGCGGGTGCGTTCCGCTGCACTTGCGATTGCCGGCGGTGTGCTGATGACCGTGCTCACGCTGATGGCGCTGAGCGCGCCGACCGAGTCGCGTGTGAGCGAATTTCTGGCGGAGAACAGCGTTCCTCAGGGTTTTGGCCGCAATGTGGTGAATGTTATTCTGGTCGATTTCCGCGCACTCGACACCCTGGGCGAGATCGTCGTGCTGGGATTGGCTGCAATCGGCATCTTTGCGCTGCTCAAACTGGTGATGGCGCCGGAACATGAGCCGCGCGAGGCGCCCGATGAACTGCACGATGGCGTCGCCGACAACGGGGCCCGACGAGAACGCGCCAAGACGATTGATGCATAACAGGTGACCTCGATGCCTTCGCTTATTCTGGCTACTGCAACCCGCCTGATCTTGCCGCTCATGCTGATCTTTTCGATCTTTCTGCTCATGCGCGGCCATAACGAGCCAGGCGGCGGATTTGTCGGCGGTCTGGTCGCCGGCGCCGCCTTTACGCTCTACGCTGCGGTGCACGGCGTTGCACAGGCGCAGAACGCCCTGCGGTTCGACCCAAAGAGCCTGATCGCGTCGGGATTGCTGGTTGCGGTCGTCAGTGCATTGCCCGCATTGGCGCTGGGATTGCCGCTCATGACCGGGCTCTGGTATCAGCAACCTCTGCCGGTGATCGGTAAAATCGGCACGCCGCTGCTGTTCGATGTCGGTGTGTATCTGGTGGTGATCGGCATTACCACAACGATCATATTCACCCTCTTCGAGGCGGAAGGAGAGTAGAGCGATGGAGTTCATCTGGGCGATTGTGATTGGCGTCCTGTATGCCGCCGGATTGTATATGATGATGCGTCGTAGCATCGTCAAGATGATTATCGGGCTGGCACTGCTGGGGTATGCCGCCAATTTGCTGATCTTCATCGTTTCACACCTGACGCGTGGTAACCCGCCGCTGGTTCCCGTCGGAGCGGAGGCGCCGATTGCGCCATACGCCAATCCGTTGCCGCAGGCGCTGATTCTGACCGCAATCGTGATCGGCTTTGGCGTCCAGGCATTCACGATTGTGCTCTTTCGACGTGCATACCGCAGTTGTGGCGTGGATGATATTGATGAGTTGAGGACGACAGAGCAATAAGAACCCGTCCGGTAAAACTCGTTGGGAGGACGAAGGCATTGCCTTCGTCCTCCCCGCTGCACGTCGCGTGGATATTGTTCGGATAGTCTCTCATAGAGCGATCATCCAAAATCTGGACCATCAAGACCGTGGAGCGGCTGACGTCGGCTGAGCCTGTCGAAGCCGGCTGAGCCTGTCGAAGCCAACGTCAGCCGCAGGACGGTCAACACGGGCAATGATTGGGCAACATCTGGCGGTTCGCTCTCTTAGTCAGTTGAGTTGTTTTGTGAGATGGTCATGGATATTCTGTTGATACTACCGGTTTTCATTCCATTTGTGACCGCCATTGTCATGCTGTTGTTTTGGGGACGGCGCGACGTTCACCGTCTACTGAACGTCGCCGGCGCCGCTCTGCTGCTGGCGGTCGGGGTTGCGTTGCTGGACGGCGTGTCACGCAATGGGATACAGGCGACGCAGCTGGGCAACTGGCCCGCGCCATTCGGTATTTCGCTCGTCGCCGACCTCTTCAGTGCGATTATGGTGGTCATCACGGGAGTGACGGCGCTTGCCATCGCGGTGTACTCGCTGGGCAGCATGGACGAGGCGCGTGAGCGGTTTGGTTATTATCCCTTGCTGCACCTGATGTTTATGGGCATCTGCGGCGCGTTCCTGACCGGTGACATCTTCAATCTGTTCGTCTGGTTCGAGGTGCTCCTGATGTCGTCGTTCGTGCTCATAGCATTAGGCGGTGAACGGGCGCAACTCGAGGGGGCGATTAAGTATGTGACGCTGAACCTGGTATCATCGGCGCTGTTTCTGAGCGCTATCGGGATCACTTACGGCGCGGTAGGAACGCTCAACATGGCGGATCTGTCCCAGCAGTTGTCGCTGCTCGATCAGCCCGGTCTGGTGACGACGCTGGCAATGCTGTTCCTGGTCGCATTCGGCATCAAGGCGGCGATGTTCCCGGTCTTCTCATGGCTGCCAGCATCGTATCATACGCCGCCCATCGCGGTGTCGGCCATTTTCTCGGCACTGTTGACCAAAGTGGGCGTCTATGCGCTGATCCGAGTGTTTTCGTTGCTCTTCACGCAGAATATTGCGCTGACCCATACGATTATTCTGGTGATTGGCGCATTGACGATGGTGACCGGCGTGCTGGGCGCGGTGGCGCAGAATGAGTTCCGCCGCATTCTCTCGGTGCATATTGTCAGTCAGATCGGCTACATGCTCATGGGGCTTGGGCTGTTTACGCCGCTGGCGCTGGCGGGTGCGATCTATTACATCGTGCATAACATTCTGGCGAAGATGAATCTCTTTCTGATCAGCGGGATTGTGCATCGGTTGCGTGGGTCCTATGAGCTGAAAGAACTCGGCGGCGTCTATGCATCGCATCCGTGGCTGGCGATCCTGTTTCTGATCTCGGCGTTTTCGCTGGCAGGATTTCCGCCGCTCTCCGGTTTTTGGGGCAAACTGATCCTCGTGCAGGCCGGGCTGGAGGTCGAGCAGTATGTCGTTGTCGCCGTGTCGCTTGGCGTGGGGTTGCTGACCGCCTTTTCGATGGTGAAGATCTGGGCGGAAGCCTTCTGGAAGAAGGCGCCCGCCGCGGAAGCCGCTTCTGCACAGCCCGCTGCCGCCGGGTCTTTTTCAGGATGGATGGTGGCGCCTGCCGTCGGCATGGCGCTGGCGACGATTGTCCTGGGTGTGGCGATCCAGCCGTTCTATGAGGTGATGGCGCGCGCTGCCGAACAATTGCTCAATCCGGCGGAGTATATTGCAGCGGTGCAGAGCGCTTCGCTGGCGCTCCGGTGAGGTGCGAACATGTTTTTGTTGAATATTCTGCTGGCAATCGCCTGGAGCGCGCTGACCGGCGTGTTCAGTCCGGTCAATCTGGCGTTTGGTTTTGTGCTCGGGTATGGCGTGCTCTGGGCGCTGCGCCGGCAGTTGCGCGGCGAACGCTATTTCATTAAGGCGCCGCAGATTGTCCGTTTTGTGTTCTACGTGCTGTGGCAGATCGTTCTGGCGAACCTTAATGTGGCTCGCGTCGTATCGCTGACGCCGAACGAGCAGATCAAGCCCGGCATTGTCGCTATTCCGCTCGATATTCGTTCCGATGCGGAAATTACGATGCTCGCCAATCTGATCACGCTAACGCCGGGCACGTTGAGTCTTGATGTGGCTGATGACCGCAGTTGCCTGTATGTGCACGCAATCGATATTGGCGATCCGGAGCAATTCCGGCGCGGGATCAAGGATGGCTTCGAGCGATTAGTGTATGAGGTGTTTAACTGATGGTGCAGATGATTGCGCTCTGGGTGATTCTGCCTTTGTTGAGCATCGCAGTCGCGCTGCCGGTCTTCCGCCTGGTGCGTGGACCAAGCCTGCCGGATCGGGTGGTGGCGCTCGATGTTATGGGAACGGTTGCGATTGCGATTTTTGCAGCATATGCGCTGATCAATGATAAGCCCGCCTTTCTCGATGCGGCGCTGGTCGTCGGGTTGATCGGCTTCATTGGCACTATCGCTTTTGCCTATTACGCGGAGCGACGCTTATGATCAGCCTGTTTCAGGATATTGTCAGCTCGGTGCTGTTGATTATTGGGACATTCCTGCTCCTGCTGGCAGGAATTGGCATCGTTCGCCTGCCCGACATCTTTCTGCGCATGTCGGCGGCTTCCAAGGCTTCGTCGCTCGGCGCCGGATGCATTCTGCTGGCAGTAGCGGTGTCGGCCGCCGATATTGCAATTACGGTGCGTGCAGTTGCGGGGGTGCTCTTTCTGTTCCTGACCGCCCCGGTCGCTGCGCATATGATCGGGCGCGCGGCGTATATGATCGGCGTTCCACGCTGGAAAGGGACGGTTATTGACGAACTCAAGGGGCACTACGATACCCGCCGCCATACCCTGAGCGGTGTCGATGGCGCATCACGACGCCCGCAGCGCGGCACCGGTCCGCTGGGGGATGTGCGGGACGCGGGCAGGTGATGCCAGTGATGAGTGACGAGTATTTGTAGTTTGTGGATCGGAAAATGGGAATCCACTCAGACCACGAAGGATCACAAGAAGAGAGAGCGTAGTGCTTCATGCTTCGTGCCCTTTCGTGCTCTTGGTGGAAGAAAAGAAGAGCATCCACGAAGGCCACAAAGGAGCACGAAGCGCGGGAACTGTGATAAAGCCTCATCCAAGGGCGCGGAGGTGCAAAGGGTTTCTCGATTGAGCGCCTTTATGGATGGCGGAGTGTTGAGCGTCATGCTTCACGCTCTCTCGTGATCTTCGTGGAGGATAAGAAGAACATCCACGAAGGGCGTGAAGGGAGGAGACAGCGCCGGCATCTCGTTACGCGATATTCGATCCTGAAGAGTGCGTCATGACGTCGCCCTCCTTTCAGCATCAGGCGAACAGTGTGCAGGAAGACTGGCGTACCGCTCCACCAGCCGGTTCTTCTGAATCTTTCCGGTTGCTGTTTTGGGGAAAGACTCCACGAACTCTACGACCTGTGGACACTTGAAATCAGCCAGATGCTCCCGGCAGTATGCGATAATCGCCTCGGCGCCCGCTGGCACGCCGGGGCGCGGGACGATGAATACAGCGACCTGCTCGCCCCAGATTGGATCGGGTAACCCGACCACGGCTGCTTCCGCCACTGCCGGATGCCGGTAGAGCACTTCCTCGATTTCCTTGGGGTAGATATTCTCGCCGCTGCGGATGATCATTTCCTTCTTGCGCCCGACGATGAAGAAGTAGCCATCGGCGTCGCACGAACCGAGATCACCGGTATAGAGCCATCCATCCCGGACAGCGGCGGCAGTTGCTTCGGGGTTCTTGTAGTATCCCTGCATCACGTTTGGACTACGGATGACGATCTCCCCCACGACTCCTGGCGGCACAGGCTGTCCCTGGTCATCCACGATCCGCACCTCCTGTCCGGGGAGCGCCACACCAATCGAGCCGATCTTGCGCGGACGACCGTCGAGGGGATTGAGGGTGCTGACGCATGTTCCCTCGCTCAATCCATACCCTTCCAGAATGAAGGCGCGATACATCCGCTCGAAGCGCTCGAAGACCTCGACCGGCATTGGGGCGGCGCCGCAGATGCACACGCGCAGGCTGCTCAGGTCGTACTGTCCGGCATCGGGAAGGTTGTTCAGAATAGCGTAAATTGTTGGCACGGCGCTGAAACTGGTGGCGCGGTAACGCGCCAGCGCCGGCAGGAACTCACGCGGTGAGAAGCCTTCCAGGAGAATCAAGGCGCCGCCCTGGTGCAGCGCCGAGAGCACACTGGCGACCTGCGCATTGACGTGGAACAGGGGCAGCATGCAGAGCAGCCGGTCCGCTGCGCTGATCTGACAGGCTGTTGCATACGACCAGACATCGAACAGGTAGTTGCCGTGCGAAAGCAGAACGCCTTTTGGATGCCCCGTGGTGCCGGAGGTGTAGATAATACTGGCGATGTCGTCTGGTCCGACAGCCGCGCTGACGGGATGATCGGCGGCTGCGTAGAGGCTGGCAAAGGGATGCGCCGGCAGACCGATTGACAGTTCCGGAATGTCGCCGACGATAACGATATGGCGCAGCAATGGGCATCCATCGAGTGCCGGAGTGATGACCGGCGACAAAGCATCGGCGATGACCAGCAGCACACTATCGGAGTTCTGCAGGATGTACTGCACCTCTTCCGCCTTCAAGCGCGGATTGATTGGCACTGCGATTGCGCCGAGCGCTGTACAGGCGAAGAAGATGGTCAGAAACTCCGGGCAGTTGCCGAGCAACAGCGCTACCTGGTCGCCGTGACCTACGCCGAGCCTGCTTAATCCATGAGCAGCCTGGCGCACCCGCCGGGCAAACGCTGCATAACTGACTTCCTCGTCGCGCCAGTAGAGATAGATCTGCTCGCCGCGAGCAGCAGCCTGCCGTTCCAGCAGTGCATAGAGTGATGTGTCCATAGATCCTTGAGTCAATCCTGCGGGAGGATAAGCTCCTCCCGCAGGGTTCTGGCTACAATTCTCGTCCCAGCCACTCGCGATAGAATGTCTCCAGATCGGGCTGAAAACTGTGGATGATCGGATACCTCGGCGGTACCGCCTCAACCTCGAGGAGTGTGCCGTCGAGCGGATCGATGTACTCGCGCAGCTCCATCCAACCCGGAGTGCAGTGCATCATTGCCGGGTAGAGTTCCTGAAGGCTTGCCTCTGTATCGCGCACGCGAATGCGCGCCTTCAATTTCCAGTTCTGCCGGTAATCGCCAAACTCATATCCGCTGCGGCTCTTCGTCACAATGCTGCCATCGGCTTTGCGCACGACAAACAGGTGCGGTCCCAGCGGCAACAGGATCTGGTCATCCCATGGAACCCGTTCGTGCAACACCGCGATATACGTGTCGAACCGGTCGGGATCCTTGAAATTGCTCATCATCGCCTTGAGTTGCGGCCATTCCAGCCTGCCGTCAACCAGATCGGCGATGGTCGATTTATCGTAGTGCGTCATGGCGCTCCTCTGCAACTTTACAGCGACCAGTCGTCGTCCAGACCCCAGAACGAGCGGAAGTGGGCGGCCCATGTCGGGCTAAGGCTCATGCTTTCCTGGTACATCTGTCGCACCGGTGCGATGAAGTCCTTCTGCTCGACCCTGATTCGTTGCTGAGCGATCCACTCTTCCACCGGGATGCTCTGCTCGATACGCTCGCGCCGCATGGCTGCCCGGCGCTCTTCCGTTGCCTCGGCATCCAGTTCCCATTCGCCCTCAGCATTCTGGAACGCAACCACGCCATAGGTGCTGGCAGCAAAGCGCGGCAGCAGATATCCTTCGTTCAGATCGCGCACGACTGCCGTCGGATCGCGTTCCAGCACATCACCCAGACCATTGCCGCCGCGCAGCACGCTCAGGTAGAGATCGTACTCGGCGTGGGGGTCGGGCAGGTGAATGGTGCGCTTATCGCGTTCGCGCACACCCTCGACGTGGGCGATCATCTGGCTATTTTCCGGATCTTCATCGCTGATCGGATAGGGCAGGTGATGGGCAATGCGGCGCGCCATGTCGGTGTGCTTGATGCTCTGACGATAGCCCGCAAACGCCGGGTATCCACCAAAGAGACCCGTACCGAGGAAAACGTTGCCTCACCAAGGTTGTACAGCACCTGATTGGGGGTGTTGTACACCATGCGGATCGACTCAAACCCGCTGCCGCCGCGGAACTTGCCTGGACCGAACGAGTTGGGGCGAATGCGCCGACCCAGGTAGAGCAGCGGTTCGAGGATCTCCCACGCCTCCACATCACCCATGTCGCCTTCCGGGTTCCACATGGCTGCGCAGGTATCCTCGCCATCCATAACATAACGCGCTGACGTGCCGCACGAACTCATCTCGAAGTTCGTCCAGCCGCCTGGTTGCCCGTAGTGATTGGGTCCACCACCCTAGGTCATGTTCCAGGTGCCGGGGTGTCCAGCGATGACCTCTTCCAGGTAGCCCCGACCGACATACGCCATGCTCAGAGCGCGGAAGATGCCCGAATAGCCGGGGATGAGGTAGACCCAGGCGATACTCACCGAACAGAACTTATTGTCGGGATTTGCCCACGATCCATAGGGCAGGTTGTTCTGGATGGCGAAGTAGGCGCCATCGTTGACTTTGTCGTTGGGCACGAGCGTCTGGGTCAGCAACACCCACAACCCGCCCTGTATCGCGCTTGGCGGCGCATTGAACGAGTGATAGCCCCACTTGCTCGCGCCCTCGAAACTGACCTTGAATTCGCCTTCGGAACCAATCTCCACCGTCAGCGGCGCATGCATCAATGTGTCCTTCGCCGCTTCGGGCGGCAACCGGCCCGCCTCGCCGCCAAAGGTCACATCCATAAAACTCGGCACGCTATATGTGCCGGGAATGGTCAATTCCTTCACCCGCTGCACGAACGAACGGCGCCCATCTTCGATGACTTCTCGGATGAACCGTTTGTAGGTCTCGATGCCTTCCTCACGGATGACACGGTGCACGGCTTCTTTGATCATCTGGCAGCCGGCGATGCGCGTCTGCTGGTCGAGCATCCAGTAGAACGGCAGGCGCACGGCGGTCTGGCAGCGTAGTTCATAGTCGCGGTGCAGCCGGTTCTTCGAGCCGACTTTCTGCGCCGAGAGCATGAAACCATCTTCGTAGCGATGAATGGGACCCATCGGCATACCAGAGGGCAACGGCGCGCCCACATCGATCACATGGGTCACGCCCGCCGCCCAACCGATCAGCTCCCCTTCCCAGAAGATCGGTAGAATGTCCTGAACGTCGGCATTGTGGACATCGCCGATGAAAGCGTCGTTATTGCAGAAGATGTCGCCGTCTTCGATACCAGGATTCTCTTCGTAGTTGTTGCGGATCCTCCATTTGATCGCATCGGACATGGTATGCACGTGGACCATAATTCCGGTCGAGAGGGTAATGCTGTCGCCTTCAGGGGTGTAGAGGGCGAAGCACAGTTCGCCGATCTCGCGCACAATCGGCGATGCAGAGATGTTCAGCGCCGTTTCACGGGCATTGACCATGCCGCCGCGCAGACGCGAGAAGAGTTTCTCGTAGCGAATCGGATCTTCTTCCTTGAGCGTCAGGCGCTCGATGCCATAATAGCGCCCGGTTTCAGCAAAAAGGCGCTCACTCTCCTCCAGCATCGACCGAAGCGATCGTTTGCCCCAGCCAATCCCGACGCCCGCAGTTGTGTCGCTTGTCATCTCGACCAGGTGGAACGACCAGGGTGTATGCGGGCGCTTCGATAATCGCCGGCTCGCGCACAATCTCCGCGAACGGTTGGCTGGCAACGGAGACAGTGTGAAGCGGCACAACGATGTGGAGCCTGCCCCGTGGAACTATGGGGCGATTGAGGTGGCATGGCTGGAGCAGGCGGCCCATTTTACGCCTGCACCGGCATCCGAACCGCGCACAATGATGCTGGTGCTGGCTGATGGCGGTGCGCTAGCGATCAGCGTCGAAGAGTCAGGATCAACGTATCAGAAACAGCACACTGAATTGGAACCCGGCGCTGGCTGGTTGTGGGATGGGGGCGCTTCACTGACGCTCGCGCCGCGTCCTCCAGGGCGCGCTTTGCTCGCGCTGCTTCCCGCAGCCACGCTGACCGCCCGGCTCGGCAGCATCATGGATCTGACCGGGAGGAGGCTGTCGGCTGCCCAGGGAGGCGGCGCCATCTGCGCCCGTATGCTGGCAGCCTTTGCGTCGCAGGCGCCATTGCTCAGCGATGAGCAGCGCCAGGCGCTGGGAGATGGCGCAATTGACGCGATCATTGTGTGGCTTCGCAGTGAGCAGACGCTTGGCGGTCGTCTGTCGACTCATCGCCGCAAGTTGCTTACCGCTATCTGCGCCTACATCGAACGTTGCCTCGATGACGATCAACTCAGCCCGCAATCCATTGCTGATCGATTTGGAATCTCCGTTCGCTATCTGCATACGCTCTTCGCGTCAACCGGCATCACGGTCGCTCGCTGGATCGCGATTCGCCGTCTGGAAGCGATCTGAAGCGAATTGCTCCGGCACGGCGGCGACCGTGGCAGCATTCGCGACATCGCCACACGCTGGGGTTTTCACGATCTGCCCCACTTCAGCCGCGTCTTCCGGCAACACTTCGGCGAGCCGCCGTCGGTCTACGTTCGCCGGCGCATCAGAACGAATCGCTCTGGATTGTGAGGTTATGGGCGCGAAAGCGACTTGCCTCATGACGCTTTCGCGTAAGCGGATAGGCTATCCGAAAAATCGCCGCATAACGTGCAGCAGGGTGGGCAAGGCATTGCCTTCGCCCACCCTGCCAGATGTTCCGGGCAGTCTCTCACAACGAACCTCTCACGCCGCCGGGAAGTTTTCCCCGCTTGTGTCCGGGATGCCATGCCCTTTTCTCGTGACGAATGTACCAGTATGCTAAAAGAAAAAACAGGAGGGATGCCAATGGTACAGTCGTCGCCGGAAGTACGCAAGACATCGCTGGTGGCCGTTCGATCACTGCCCTTGGGCGTGGCACAGACGATTGCCATTCTGCTCACCGCTCTGGTGCTGATCGGATTGACCCTGCTGCTCAATACCTTTGTCTTCAACGCCTGATACGATGGCCCGCGTCACCCGATGAGCACCTGCTCCTCCGGGTACGCCACCAGTTGCGGGCGCTGGCGCGCTAGAGCAGCCACCAGCGTCAGCGCCCCCAGTCGCCCCCAGAACATCATGACACAGATGACCAGTTGACCAAACACGTTCAACTTACCGGTCAAGCCTAGCGATAAACCACAGGTTGCAAACGCCGATACCACCTCGAACAACGCCTGGTCGAGCGACGCTTCGTGGGTCGCCAGGATAAGCCAGGTCGCCGTCAGCGCCACCAGGAGCGAAATGGTCAGGATAGCCGCCGCTTTGCGCACCGTCTGCGCCGCCAGGGTGCGCCCGCCAATCTGCGGCGACGCCAGACCGCGCGCATATGCGCCAACTGCCAGCATCAACACTGCAAACGTTCCGGTCGTAATGCCACCGCCCATCGATGCCGGCGCACATCCGATGAACATCAGTACAATCGTCAGCAACTGACCGGCGGGCGATAGATCATCGAGTGGCTGCAATGCAGTGAACCCGGCAGTGCGGGTCGAAATGGATTGAAAGAGCGCCAGGGCGACCTTCCGGTCCAGCGGCTCGTGTGCCAGGGGATGGGCAGGTTGCTGTTCCGTCAGGAATAATCCGCACGCGCCAATCAGCACCAGCGTGATGACGACGGTCAGCGTAATGCGGGTATGGAGCGAAAAGCGGATGCGCCAGAAGGTGAGCAACTCCGCCAACACCGGGATGCCCAGACCGCCGAGAAAGATCAGCGCCCCCAGGATTGCCAGCGTGACGCTATCGTTGGGAATGCCGTACGGGTGCTGCGGCAACCCGCTGAACAGGTCGAAACCGGCGTTGCAGAAGGCGGATACCGAGTGGAAGATCGCATACAGCAGGGCGCGTTCCGGTCCCAGCATATCGCGCCAGTGGAGCCAGAGCAATGCCGCGCCGATGGATTCGATCAGCAGCACCGTCAGCAGTACGCGCTGCACCAGTTGCACAATTGCGCCAGGCATCAGCAATCCCATGGAGTCGGTCAGCGCCAGGCGATCGGTGAGGGTGATCCGTCTTCCCAGCAACTGAAAGACAATCACTGCCATGACCATGAACCCGACGCCGCCGATCTGAATCAGCATTAAGAGCACGATCTGTCCGGCGAGGCTGAGGTCGTAGACGGGGGTAATAATCGAAAGACCGGTCACGCTCAAGGCTGAGACTGCGGTGAACAGCGCCTCGTTCCAGTGCAGGGACCGCTCTGCGCCCATCCCTGGCAGCATGAGCGCCAGTGTGCCTGCAGCAACCAGGATCGCCAGGCCGATCACCAGGCGCAACGCAACCGGTATGGGACGCCGTCGAGGGGATGGGCGCGCCGATGAGCGCGGCAAGAAGCTCATTTCAATTCGGCAATCCGTGCAACGCTCTGATTCTCACCGATAACCGCCAGCAGATCGCCATGCGCAAAGGTAAAATCCGGCGCCGGAAAAACTGTCAGATGCTCGCCGCGCTTGACTGCCAGTACGGTCACCCCGTAGCGGCGACGTAGATCGCATTCGCGCAATGTATGGCCGACGAACGATGGCGGAACGCGCAATTCAGTGATGCTGTGCTCGACACCCAGCGCGATCTGATCGACCATGCCCGGGGCGGCGAGTTCCTGCGCCAGACGGCACCCGGCTTCGTGTTCCGGCAGAATGACGCGGTCGGCGCCGACCCGCAGCAGGATCGTTCGCTGGCGATCAGTGGTCGCTTTGCAGATAACGTGTGGCACCCCCAGCGATTTGACCGCCACGGTGGTGAGCAGGTTCGCCTCGAAGTTCGATCCGATGGCGACAACGACGGTATCGAACGAAGGAATATCAACGGCGCGCAACGCATGCTCATCGGTCGAGTCGAGGGCCACGGTTTGGGTCAAACGATCAGCCAGCGACTGAACGATGGCACGGTCGCGGTCGATGCCCAGAACGCTGAACCCGCGTTCAGCGAGCGTCAGCGCCAGACTGCTGCCGAATCGCCCGAGACCGATCACCGCAAACTCTGGTTTTCCGTTGAGCCGGGGCACCGTATCACCCTGTTGCAGTACGTCGAACAGCCGCAAACCTGTCGCATCTGGCAACAACCCGTTCTTCGACAGTTCTGCGCCCTGGGCGGTATCCGTCTTTCGATTTCAGATCGCCAGACACGTCACTGTGCGCTTGATTCCTGGAATGCCGTGCAGTTCATTCATCACCAGACGACCAATGTCGCGCTGGTCGGGAACTTCGATCGTCACGATAATGTCGTATGGACCGGTCACCGGATCGGCAAGGGTGATGCCTTTGATCGCGCGCAACGTGGCAAGGACTGAGCTTACATGTCCGGCTTCGGCTTCGATCAGTACATAGGCTCTGGCAAGCATGACGCACCTCCGCCTTTGTTTATGCCTGGACGAAACCCGTCCTCATGGAGAAGACGCGCCTGGGAAAAGCGGCAGGTCAGCAACGATGGCGCCGGCGCCGTGTGTCGTCGACTCTCCAGTGAGTTCGGGGCGACCGACATGTATTATAGCACAGCGCTGTTTGATGCGAACACAACCGCGCATTCCGGGCCGCCCTGCAGATGACGCGCCGCGTCCGAAAGCAGTTGACGCAAGGGCGCGCTGTGCGGTATCATACGGGTGCACCTGTTCTCAGGCAAGCAGGGTGAGGCTTAGGATACCGCGAGAGGAGTTTCGGTCATGCGCAACGTTGTGGGCGCACTAGCGTTTCTTATCGGCCTGGGTATCGGCATGATCGGTGGAGCGGCGCTGCTGGCGTACGCCTATCAGGCTGCCGGTCTGTACCCGCCTGATGATGCCACCATCAAGTTTATTGCGCGTGAGCGCGGTTGGTTGCGCGACGACGTGTAAACGTCACGGGCGCAGAGACATGGCGCTGCCAGGCGCATCCGCCTGGCAGCACAGCGGGTGGAACGTTCGCTTGACGGCGCTAATTTCGTCTGATTGAGGTAAAAGAGTTGATGGGGTCTGGTGCGCCGCCTGACGCCATGCAAAGGAGCATGTATCATGAACAACAGTATGGATCGCCTCTGGTTTGCGAGCTATGAGCCGAATGTGCCGCGTTCTGTCGAAATCCCCAACGTCACCCTGAACCACTTTCTGGCGGAGAGTACGAGAAAGTATCCGTACAACACAGCAACCAATTTTGTGTTGAGCTATCTGGCGCGCGGTCTGTATACCGTCGGCGGTAAGATGACCTACCAGAAGCTCAATGAAATGGTCGATCGCTTCGCCAATGCCCTCTATCAACTGGGAGTGCGCAAGGGTGATCGCGTCGCGCTGATGCTGCCCAACTCGCCGCACTATGTGATTGCGTTCTTTGCGGCAATGCGTATCGGCGCCATCGTCGTCAATAATAATCCAACGTACACCGCGCGCGAATTGAAGCATCAACTAGTCGATAGCGGCTCTGAGACGATCGTGCTGCTGAACCTGTTCTATCCGCGCCTGCAGGAAATTCGCGCCGAAACGCCGCTCAAGCGCGTTATTGTGGCGTATATCTACGATACCCTTGGTCCCCTGTCGCGCTTCCTGGTGCACGCTAAACAGAGCAAACAACCGGATTGGGTCGATGTCTCGAAGGACTCGAGCGTGTACCTGTTCCAGCATCTCCTCGAACGCTATGGTCCCAATCCGCCCGCAGTCGATGTGCAGCCCGAAGACGTTGCGTTGTTCCAGTATACCGGCGGGACGACGGGTTTGCCCAAGGCGGCGATGCTGACCCACTACAATCTGGTGGCGAACACGGTGCAGGTCGCCTCTTGGCTGACGAAGACCGACTATGGCGCCGAAAAGATGATGTGCGCCATTCCGTTCTTCCACGTCTATGGCATGACCGTTGCAATGATTTATGGCCTCTACCTGGGTGGCGAGTTGACCATCGTCCCCAACCCGCGCGAACTCGATCATGTGATGGATGTAATGCAGCGCGAGCGCTCGACCCTCTTCCCCGGCGTGCCGGCGATGTATATTCGCATCGTCAACCATCCGCGCATCAATGAGTATGATCTGAAGTCGATCAAAGCCTGTATCAGCGGCTCGGCGCCGCTGCCCATCGAGGTTCAGGAGAAGTTTGGGCAGATTACCGGCGGGCGCCTGGTTGAAGGCTTCGGTATGACGGAACTCTCGCCGGTCTCGCATTGCAACCCGGTGTTCGGCAAGCGTAAGAAGGGGTCGATAGGCATTCCGCTGCCGGATGTCGATGCAAAGATCATCGATCTGGAAACAGGGGAAGACATTCCGTTTGGCTCGGACAAAGAAGGCGAACTGGTCGTCAAGGGTCCGATGGTGATGAAGGGGTACTGGAATCGCCCTGAGGAGACCGAAGCGACGTTTACCCGCGACGGATGGCTGCGTACCGGCGATATTTGCAAGGTCGATGAGGAAGGGTACTTCTACATCGTTGATCGCAAGAAGGATATGATGATCGCGTCGGGCTACAAGGTGTTGCCGCGCGATGTCGAGGAAGTGCTCTTCACGCATCCCAAGGTGCTCGAGGCGGTGGTCGTCGGCATTCCGCATCCAACGCGCGGCGATGATACGATCAAGGCGTTCATCGTGCTCAAGCCGGGCGAGAGTGCAACGCCGGACGAGATTCGTGAGTTCTGCAAACAGCACCTCGCGCCGTACAAGGTGCCGCGTGAAGTCGAGTTCCGCGCCGAATTGCCCAAGACTATGGTGGGCAAGGTGCTGCGGCGCGTGCTGGTCGAAGAAGAAAAGGCGAAACTCGCGGGCGCGCCGGCGCAGGCGATGGAACCAGCAGGCGCACCGTCCGCCAATTCATGATGCTGTGCCGTTCCCGCGCAGCGTTTGATGGAGGGAAGGCGACAGACGCTCAGTCGACCGGTTGGGTGGGGTCTGTCGCCTGTTACTGGTATGTCGATCTCGTATGCCGAACTTGCTTCGCTGACCTGTCCGGTCTGCCGTATGCCGTTCGAGGCGGAAATCTGGACGCTCCTCGATGCGCGGGAACGTCCCGATCTGGCCGACATGCTGCTGTCGGGCGAGCTCAATGTGGTGGTCTGCCCGCAGTGCGGCCATCAGGCGGATGCAGGCGGTCCTCTGCTCGTCCACGACCCGGACGGGCGGCGCGTCTATTTTGCGGCGCCTGCCGACGCTCCGGAGCATGTGTGGCGCGAACGGGCGCAGGAACTGCTGTATGTGCTGGTCGGCAGCCTTCCCGAAGAGGCGCGTCTCCCCTACCTCGGCGATGTGCAGGTGGAAGTTGAAGCCGGTGGCGTGCGCAAAGCGATGCTGCGTCGTGGCAGACGCTTCGCTCCGCGTTCGCTGGAGACCCCGGATCGTTCCCGCACTGTCCAGATGCCTCCTCCGCCGGTTGAACCGTTGGACGCCTCTTCCGCGCCCGATGCCATCGTCCTGGCCATCGAGGAACTGATTGCAGCCGATACCGCTGCAGAGGTTGCTGCAGTGGTTGATCGGCATCCCGCACTCGCGACGCCAGATGCCGATGCTGTCATCGAACAACTCATCGGCGCTGCACGCGCTCAGGCGGAGCACGACATCGCTCGGGCGCTGACAGAGGCGCGCGTCCTGCTCAATGATGTGCGCGCCGGCATCTTGTCCGGCGATCGGCACGATCATTCCGCCGCTCTTCTGACCGCTGCGTCTTCTAGCCCTGAGTCCGCAGCGTTGCATCTCACGGATCAGGCGTATCAGGTGTTTTTGCGCGCCGAAAGCCTGCGTGTGCTACGTGAAGCCGTCTCCGATTATCCGACGCTGCTCGAGCCATGGGTGGACGATGAACTGGCAGCGCGTGTCGATGCAGCGCTGGATGAAGGGAACGAACATCTGGCGCAGGCGATCGAACTGCGCCGCGATGCGCTTGCGCGCCTGCGCGCCGATATGACCGGCGACGAAGGGCTGCGTCAGGCAATCGATGCGCTCTTGCGCGCCGGTCACGAGGCCGACGCACTGGTGGCGGTCGTCAGCGAGTATCCTGCACTGCTGACAGATGCGGCGCATGCTGCGCTGTTCGAACTGGCTGCCGGCGCTCGCGCTCGCGGCGATCACGCGCTGGCAGAGTATGCGGTCGAGTGCCGCGCTTTACTTCGTCGAGTTCGAGAGGGGCTTCAGGAGGAGTGACATGATCGACTTTTTCGAGTACCACATGCGCACCCGATTGATGTACAAGATCGGCCTGGCGCGTGAATTTGCCAACGAAGTTTCGCAAATGGGCGTTCAGCGTGCGCTACTCGTTGCCGATCCCGGTGTCGTGCAGGCGGGATTGCTCGACCGGGTGCGCGAAGGTCTGGAAGGCTCTATCGCTGTCGCCGGCGCCTTTACCGATGTTCCGCCTGACTCGTCGGTGGCCACGGTCGAGCAGGGCGCCGCCGTGGCGCGCGAGGCGGGCGCCGACGTGCTGATCGCGGTTGGCGGCGGTTCTGCTATCGATACCGCCAAAGCAATGCGTATCCTGTTGACCGAGGGCGGCGCCCTGTACGACTATCAGGGCGCGAATTTGCTCACGCGCCCGCTCTTTCCTATGATTGCCATTCCGACGACAGCCGGCACCGGCAGCGAAGTCACGCCGGTCGCAGTCATTCGTGATGAGCAGTCCGAACAGAAACTCTTCTTCCTCAGCCCATACCTGGGACCCGAACTGGCCATCCTCGACCCGGAGATGACGCGCACCCTGCCGCCGCGCCTGACGGCAGCCACCGGTATGGACGCGCTCAGCCACGCCGTCGAGACGTTCGTCGGCGTCGGCGCCAACCCGATTACCGACAGCCTGGCGCTGCAGGCGATCGACATGATCTCGAACTACCTGCGCGCAGCCACGCACAACGGCGATGATCTCGAAGCGCGCGGCAATATGTTGATCGCTGCCGCTATGGCGGGGATTGCGTTTTCAACAACAGGCATTGGTGTTAATACCGGCATCATTCATGCCGCCTCGCACACCGTCGGCGCAACATATCACGTCCATCACGGTACGGCCAATTCGATTCTCCTGCCGCACGGCATGCGCTTCAACGCTTCGGTTGTTCCCAATCGCATGGTTCGGATTGCGCGGGCGATGGGCGTCAACGCAGGCGGGCGCCCCGAAGAGGATGTCATTGCTGACGGGATCGCCGCTGTCGCTAAACTTGCCGATGATTGCGGCTTGCCTACGCGCCTGCGCGACGTTGGCGTGCCCGAGGATGCGTTGTCTGCGCTCGCCGAGGGAACCTTGATGGATGGCGCCATCATGAGCAACCCGCTCCCGGTGGAGTATGAAGACGCGCTGGCTATCCTGCGCGCTGCCTGGTGAGATTTCGGCATATTCGCCTTCCGCCGATGGCGTTCATGTCTCATAGAGCATCAACCCGATGGTGCATAATCATTGCCCGTGGTGACCGTTTTGCGGCTGACGTTGTCCAGCAACTCGCACGGCGGGTCTCAGACCCGCCCTGCTGCTGTACAAAACGCTCCACGTGAGAGGTCCCTTTCTCCTCCCGCAGGAGAAGGGAACCGCTGGAGCGAGGCAGCGCTTCGTCCGTACCGGCATTCTGATGCGCGCAATGGGCGATAGAACGCAAGAGCGCGCCGGAACAACCTGCCTCCATAAGACCGAGGGGCGCCCCCCCTGATGCTGCCAGGATGTGCTGGCGGTGTTCGCCTCACCCGATCGTCACCTTCGCCTCCCGTCACATGGCGATCTTTCGGATAGCCTCGAAAGCAGGGACTTCATCGTACCTGCGACAATCCATAGTGCGTTTTCTTTCATGCGGGGAACTATGCGTGAGAGAGAACCATGGAGCGCAGATCGACCCTGGTTGATACATATTTGCGGGCGCGACTGCTTGGCATGGTCGTGGTCAATGTCAGTCTGGCGCTCCTCCTGATCGCCCTGTACCTCGGACTGATGACGATCCTGCGCCGGAGCGGCGTCCAGGACCAGATGACGGTGCATATGCTGGCGTCGGTTGGGATAGCCGTTTCGGTCGTTCCCTTGCGGCGGCGGTTGGTCACTCTGAGCAACCGGCTGCTGCGCCTGCGCTGGCAAGATAGCGAGGAAATCCTGCGCGAATTCAGCACTGCGCTCAGCCGTACGATCGAGCCTGCTGCGTTGTGCGTCCTCCTCATCGATGATCTCCCGCACCGGTTACGGTTGTACCGTGCGACCCTCTGGATGCTCGAGCCGCTGGAAGATCAGATGTTCGTCGCAATTGGTCAGGAAGCGCATCTACCAGGTGCAACGATCCTGGCGCAGGGAGCGAGCATCGGTAAAGTGCGTCGCTGCACGGATTATCTGCGTATTCCTGCCCATGCCGAGGATGAGTGGGCGCGCCCTTTCGTTGCGCAGGGCATAGGGCTTCTTTTTCCGCTGCGGATTGGCGGTCGTTTGGTTGGAATGTATGGGTGCGGATGGCCGATGAGCCGCCGGGGCTATTCGCGCCAGACGATCAGCCTGCTCATCACGCTGACGCCTGCCATCGCCAGCGCTATCGAGAATACGCGCGCCTATACCGAGATTGCGCGTCTCAACAATCAACTACGCCGACTGGACAAACTGAAAGACGAGTTCATCGAGCATGTCGGGCACGAACTGCGCACACCGGTCACAAGCCTTTCGCTTGCATTGCAACTGCTCACGCATCAACCTGAACTGATGCGCGACCTTAGCCACGTCGTGCGCAACAGTATTCTGCAGCTCGAAGCCCTGGTTGATCGCGTGCTTCTGCTCGATCACACCTTCGAGAATGCCACAGCCCACATGCATCGCCCCTCGTCATCGATTGAACTGCTGCCATTGCTCGAAGAGATGGCCGAGTCATTCATGCCCTCTGTGCGCGCAAAAGGGCTGTGTCTACAAATGCAGGCGCCAGAAGGACTCGCAGTCTGGGGGGAGGTCACCAATCTGCGTCGTGCGTTGCATGAGGTGATCGATAATGCTGTTCGGTATAGCGACAAGGGAACAGTGATCATTACCGCAGATGTGCGGGACGGTCTTGCCATTATTACGGTCAAGGATCAGGGACCTGGCATTCCGCCTGATGAACGTGATTTGTTGTTCAACGCATTTTATCGTGGTCGTCGCACCCGCGCGCTGGCGGAGCAGCCGGGTGTTGGTTTGGGGTTGAGCCTGGCGCGCCGTGACATCGAGATGCTCGGCGGTCAGATCTGGCTCGAGCACACCGGGAGTGACGGTTCGGTGATGTGTATCGCTCTCCCTGCCGTGGAACTGTCGTATGAGGAGGTGGGCAAATCAACACCTCCGTGAATGGAGCAGAGTGACACTGTGAAGAGTTGAAGGTAATCGTTACCTGTGGAATGGCGCCCGTTGACCGCGTGGGACGGCGGACGGCAAGCGTGGTGTGCGGTGGCGCCCGTTGACCGCGTGGGACGGCGGACGGCGAGCAAGTTCCAGGTGGGCAGATGTGCAGGTTCCCCTAACCCCTCAGTTCTCATACGAATACGCGGTCATTTGTACAATATATGGTTTTTGAGCACATCATCCGGTATCGCCTGGTTGAACTCGTGCAGGCGGGCTTTGCAGCAGTAACCCGCAGCTTCAGCTGCCGGGCGGACGAGTGGCTGGCGGAATACGTATTCAAAAACCATGATTGAGTCCACTGCACATCGGCTTCACCACCAGGGACGCGAAGTGCACGAAGGGGAAGCACCATGAAGCGCAGTTCCTTTGTGTCCCTTGGTGACCTTCGTGGTCGCTGCATAGAGGCTTCACCACCAGGGACACGAAGTGCACGAAGGGGAAGCACCATAAAGCGCAGTTCCTTTGTGTCCCTTGGTGACCTTCGTGGTTGCTTGTTGCGTGGATCGTTGCGTCGTGCGAACATCTTGTCTGACTGACCGCACGTTAGTATCAGTTCTCAGCACGAACCTCACGTCGCGCCGCGATCCAGACCTGTCGCGCCGCATCGGCATTCATTGCCAGGATTCCCAATCCCACGATGAGGTCAGGCCATCCCGAAAGAATGACGGCGGTCAGAAGCCCTGCCACGACAATGGCGATGTTCGCCAGCGCATCATTTCGTGCCGAAAGAAAAGCGGCTTTTGCCAGACTCCCGCGATGCTTCCGATGACGGGCAAGCACCAGCGCACAGGTCAGGTTGATGACCAGGGCGCCCGCTCCTGCTACAGCCAGCCACGTCGGGTCGGGCGGGGTGGGATGCAGAAATTTCTCCCATGCTGTCTGAATCGTCGCAAGTCCGGGGATCAAGAGAATGGCGGCGAGGATCATCCCCAGCCGTCCGCGCCAGACAGGTGACCAGCTCAGCCCGACAAGAATGAGCAGGTTGAGCACCGTATCTTCGAGGAAGTCGATACTGTCGGCAAACAACGCCACTGATCCAATTGCGAGGGCTATAGCGAATTCGATCCCAAAATAGACGAAGTTTGCCAGGGCTACGAAGAGCACAGCGCCACGCAACGCCGTATCCGACGTTTGAAGGGATGTGTTTTCAACGCTCATGATGAAATCCTATGGAGTTGCCGGCACAGCACTGATGTCCTGGCTCAGGATGACATGACGCGGCAGGCGTGTGGTAAGACGATCAATGAGGAGTGTTTCGTCGTAGCACTGCCCGGCATAGAGACAGCTGAGCGCCCAGAGGTGTTGCAGGTGTAAACGAGTGAACACGCGACCGTCGCCAAGATCACGATCGGCAAGCACACGCGGCAGAAGACGGTCGATAAGTGCGTCCAATTCAACAGTAGACATCCGCATATCTCCCTTGAACAAGCGGTTTCAATTTTCTGTCAGATGTCTATCAGAAGGTGGTCATATTGTAGCACAAACCTCGGAAGAGTCCAGTTGGCGGCACGCCCGCGCGACGAGCCTGATTCTGATGAATATGAGGAATTAAATCCGGGGTAGCCTGTGCAGGCAGGCTTCGCAACCGTGGATCGCGGCTTTAGCCGCCGGGCGCAGAGCGAATGCCGGATTCTTTTGTAAATGTTCATCAGCGTGGGGCGGGGGTGTGGGTTGGCGCGGGGCGGAGCGGATCCCCGGCTTCGGTCGCCTTCCATCTCATCGGTCGCAGCCATGCCGTGAATGGTTTGTTCCTCATCAGGGCGTGTCTAAAAAGTCAATTGGGTGGGCGAAGGCACTGCCTTCGCCCACCCAATTGCACCTTCTCAAATATCTTCGTGGTACTTGAACGATACCTTCAGTTTCGTGCGATACATGATCTTGCCATCTTCCAGGTGAATGTCCATCTCGGCCACCTCGCCAACCCGGAGATCCTTCAGGTGGCGTGATGCGGTCTCGATGGCGTTTACCGCTGCTTTCTCCCACGACTCAGAACTTGTGCCGACCAATTCGATGATCTTGTACACGCTCTCGGACATGGCTTTCCTCCTTACTACATAACGACCTGATCAAAAATGACCTGCCAGCATCCGCACGTCGCGCTCGAATGAGGCAATGAATGGGCGTACAAGACGGATGAAATCGTCGCTCCGCATACTGATGGCATCCTGGTGTGTGCCTGCCTGAAAGGTGATCGTTTCGCATGCAGTGAGATCGCGATCCAGATATACCGGCAGGTTGTATAGATTGCCGAATGGCGGCATCGCACCAGGCTCACAGTCGGGAAACACCGGCGCGAATTCGCGCTCGTCTGCCAGACAGACCTCTCGCGCTCCGATGATCTCGGCGAGCCGTGCCAGGTCAGCGCGGGCATCGGCGGGTACGACGAGCATCGCCAGCCGTCCGTCGATGAAAACCATCACGACTTTGGCGAAGGTGTGGGGCGGCACGTGTTCGTAAGCGGCGACAGCGGAAGCGGTATACGCGGTGGGATGACGGTGAATTGTGTACGAAACGCGATTTTCGCGCAAATACGCGCCGAGGCGTTCGAGACACGTCATTGCAGCACCTCCTTGTGCCTGTTGGTCTCACAGTATACACGACTCCCTCGTGTCAATCCGGGCAGAAGCGACGACTCAGAGGGAATTTTCGTTCACTTTTTGACGATCTGCGCCATTGCTGGTATGCTAGCAGACAGGTATGAGGCGCGAGGCAAGAGGCGCGAGGCAAGAGGCGCGAGGCAAGAGGCGCGAGGCAAGAGGCGCGAGGCAAGAGGCGCGAGGCAAGAGGCGCGAGGCGCGAGGCAAGAGGCGCGAGGCAAGAGGCGCGAGGCAAGAGGCAAGAGGCGCGAGGCAAGAGGGGCACAAAGTGTTTAACCCCTAATCCCTGGTTCTCATCTCAGTGCTATGACAACAATTCTTGACGAACTACGCTGGCGCGGGCTGCTGTACGAAAGCAGCGAAGGGCTGGAAGAATTGCTGGAGCGTGAGCGTGTAACGCTCTATATCGGCTTTGACCCCAGCGCTGATAGTCTGCATATCGGTCATTTACTGCCATTGCTGACCCTGGCGCGTTTCCAGCGCTGGGGGCACACGCCGATCGCGCTGGCTGGCGGCGGTACCGGGCTGATCGGTGATCCAAGCGGCAAAACCCAGGAACGTCCCCTGCTCAGCAAAGAACAGGTCGCTGCAAATGTCGAGGCAATCAAGCGCCAACTTGCTCAGTTTCTCGATTTCGATGCCGGCGACTATTCCGCCAAACTTCTCAATAACGCCGAATGGCTGACGCGCATGTCGCTGATGGATTTTCTGCGCGATGTTGGCAAACATCTGACCGTCAATTACATGCTGGCGAAAGACTCGGTTCGCTCACGGATGACCAGTGAAACCGGCATTTCGTTCACCGAGTTCAGCTACATGCTGCTCCAGGCATACGATTTTGCCTATCTTTTTGAGCATCATGGCTGTAAACTTCAGGCAGGCGGCAGTGACCAGTGGGGAAACATTACTGCCGGCATCGAGCTGATCCGTCGCACGCTCGGGCAGAAGGCGTATGGGCTGGTTTATCCGCTGGTGACGAAAGCAGATGGCACGAAGTTCGGCAAGACCGAGTCAGGGGCGGTGTGGCTTGATCCGAAGCGCACGTCGCCCTACCACTTCTACCAGTTCTGGTACAACATCGATGATGCGGATGTCGGCAAGTATCTGCGATACTTTACCTGGTTGAGCGCCGCCGAGATCGAAGAACTAGAGCAGATCACGGCGCATCAACCGAAGCGTCGCGCCGCGCAGCAACGCCTGGCGCGCGACGTGACGCGCATGGTGCACGGCGAAACAGCGCTGGCGCGCGCCGAAGAGGCGTCACAGGCGCTGTTCGGCGGTTCGCTGGTCAGCCTCAGCGCCGATGATGTGGCGGATATCTTCGAGGATGTGCCGTCGACCACGTTCCTGCGCCAGGACCTCGAAGGTGATGGGATGAGCCTGATCGATGCGCTGGTGCGCTGCGGCGTCGCTACGTCGAAAAGCGACGCGCGACGCGCCGTTGAAGGTGGCGGCATCTACATCAATAATATCCAGAGCGTCGATCTGGGGCGCCGGCTGACACTGCAAGACAGTATCGAGGGACGGTTTATCGTGGTGCGCAAAGGGCGCAGGCATTACCACCTGATCCGGCTGGTATGAGTATCTGTCGGGATCGATCCTTTAGCTGCCCTCCAACGCCTTCAGCCTCCCGGTTCCGACCCGTTCGAGCCGTTGTGAAACGCCGCCGTCGCTGTGTACCAGCGCCTGAATCGCAGCGTGCGGCAGCGCCAAAACCGTAAGTGGGGTCAGAGCGATGACGCTTGCCACCGGAGGTGCGGTGCGCAACAGTTCGAGTTCGCCGAAGAACTCCTGCGGTCCTAGCCGCGCAACCGGCCGCAGGTTCGGTTGCGATCCATTGGTTGCTTTGTCGCGCCGGACAACAGCCGCTGTCCCTTTGCGAATGACGAAGAACGTGCCACTCGGCGCTCCCTGGCGCACGACGACGGTGCGCGCCGGATAGGTGCGCTGCTCGGCAATCGCCGCCAGGCCGCACAACGTGTTGCGCGGGAGATCGGCGAACAGCGGCACACGTTCGAGCAAGCGGAGCACTTCGGCGGACTCCAGTCCGGTTGCGGCGTGCGGAGCGCGATCCGCAGCAAGGCGAAAGAACTCATCTGCCGGCAGGTAGAGCAGGCTCGATGCCATGGTTGCGCGATAGGTATACTTACTGGAAGTGCTTCCCAGCACTTCTTCGGCGCCGACCGTGTCGCCGCGATGAAGTTCTGCGACGATCCGACTGCCGTGCCGTGCAACAATTTCTCCTGCTTCGATGATCCAGATTCCTGGCGCTGATGCGCCGGCGCGCAGCACTGTTGCACCTGCGGAGAAGGTTTGCGTGATAGCGCTTGCGACCAGCGCCTCCAGCTCGTCATCGTCACAGTGCAGGAAAACATCGACCTGCCGCAGCAAGCGCAAACGCGCAGCGCGCACATCACCGAACGAACTCGACAACTCGCGCGCCCACGGCGTGTCGGGGAAGCAGAGCCGGCTTGCCGTTTCACGTTCGGGCCAGGGTAATGCGTCGTATGCCGCCTGAATGCCGCGCCGCGCAAATGCAGCGCCTGCGATGTTCTCGATCTCGGCAACGGTGTAACGCAACACTTCGGCGAATCGTGCGCCCTGTTCGGCAATTGGGAGCATGGTGACCTGCCGCCCGATTCGTGCATGTTCGTGATCCAGGGTGATCTCCCAGTTTGCTGTGGCTGCCAGAATGTCCATTCGATCATCGAGGGCGCGCGCGCGGCGTTCGCCATACACCGAATGCAGCAGATGATAACAACCGCGATAGGTCAGTTGGAAGGCGCGTGCCAGACGTTCGCTTTCGTTCATGCTCGGAATGTGCTCCCAGCGAAACTCGCGCAGCGTCAGATGGCGAAGTGTGACCAGATGCACCAGCCATGCCGTCGTCCACAATCCTGCCCCCAGCACATCGAGCGCCAGCCCGTTTCCGCGCAGGTCGGCAATGTAACCGGCAGTTTTGACCAGCGCGCCTGCCCAGAGTAATGCCCATGCCCAGACCAGCCGCGAGTCCGCCAGCCCAAACAGATGCTGCAACAACAACGCCAGCGCCAGCGCGCCAAAGTAGGCTGGCGCCGCCATTGCCAGCCACGCAAACGCGCCTGCGGCAGGGTAGACGCTTTGGGCGCTGAAGAGCGCCGCTCCGCCAATTGCGAAGGCGATCATCAACAAGACAGCCGTTCCGAGCAACTCGCGCAGCGGTGTCGCGCGCAGGTCCACGTCGAGCAACGCCGTGAACCCCGCGACCAGCAACCCGACAAACGCCAGACTATCCAGTGTGACCCAGATGCCGGACGGCAGCGGCAATGCCCGCGCGACGCCTGCCAATCCGGCAAGACCTGTCGTTGCGATCAGCGCCAGCACTGCCGGGTAAATGGCCGCGCCGCGATAGTACGGGCGAATGGCCAGCAGTGCATTGAGCGCTACAAGCCAGAGCGCCGGTCCAAGCGCCAGTGCGATCCACCTCCAGGCGCCATACTCGGTTGTCATAACGATCAGCGCCGCGATCAGCGCCAGCAGCACGCCGACCGTCGAGAGAAGACCAGGTTGTCGTCCATACCCGCGCCGGACCAGCCAGCCAACGATGGTCTGACCGGCTTCCCAGATCGCAAGCAGAATGGCAGCGACCGCCGGTAATACAACCACCAGGATCAGCGCTACGCCAATCAGTTGTTGCCACCAGGCGCCGCGCAATAACTCCAGAGCCGGTTCGAGGATCTGTTGCTGCCAGAACCATACTGCGCCAATGATTGCCAGCAGGGTATAGAGCGCCGTTGCCGCACCATAGATTGCGTAGATGCGTTCTTCGCGGCTGAACGGCAAGATGCGCTCATCGAAATGAAGCGTTGTTGCCGCCGGTTGTTTACCCGCGCGTTGTCGCCGGCGCGTGTAGCGCATACGCATGTGCGCACCGAGTTTGCTCCACAGCGGACCACGCACATACGCTAGCGCCGATCGCCGGAGGTCCGGCATGCGCAGCAGATCGACGAGAATATAGTAGCCGTCGAGTTCGAGGAGTGGATTCAGGTTGAACACGCTCGACACAAAACTGGTGAACGCCAGCTTGTAGGCAATCGCACCGACGGCGGTATCTGGCAACAGGTAGGCGGCAATCGCCGCCAGACTGCCGACCAGCAGGTCTGCCGCAGGACCGACGGCTGATACGATGATCCGCGCACGGCGTGGCGAGCGCCAGATATCGCTGGTATCGACAAACGCGGCAGGCAAGCCGTAATACAGCATCACGCCACCACGAGTCAGGGTTCGTCCGAAATGCTTCACTGCCAATGCGTGTGCGCTCTCGTGGACCACAAAGGACAGAAGCGTAACAGCCCATAGCGCAGCCAGTCCCAGTGTCACCGAGTCGTTGAGCCGGATGATCTCATAGGTATCGGAGTTGCTGCTCATTGCCAGCCCAAACGCGATCATGCCAATGATTGCGATGATACCGGCAAGGAAAGCAAAAACGCGGCTGAAGAGCAACCTGCCGCCCCAGCGATACATCGTGTCGTAAAAACTGTCGATTCCAGGCAGCGCCAGTGTTGCACCGGTCAGGACTCGTTGTAGCCGGCGTCCCCAGGCGCCGGTCGTGCCCCTGGCGAGCGCTTCGTTGATGGCGCGATAGACGCCGGTTGGCTGGTCGAAGAGCAGCCCTTCCGCTTTGAGCCCCGCAACCAGTTCGCCGATTGGCAGGATCAGTCCACGTCGGCGAAAGGCGGCGAGTCCCAGTTCGGAGACAGTGCGTGTGCCGTCCATTGCGCGCCAGACCTCGTGTTGCGCTTCGGTCAGACGAAGGTAATTGCCGCGCGGACTGCGCACGATGTAGAGAGTCTGGTCGCCTTCGCATATTGGTTCGGCAGCAACGTCGGGAATGGCATGGGGGCGATACAGCGCCGGATCGGTGCGGTTGCGCAGGGTCGTCCAGAGAGCATTCGATCCTGATCGGTGAGCGGTCCGTTCCCGAAGGAGCGTATATGTCTGAGTCGTTGCGGTGGACGGTGTGGCGACGCCCTGCCGCACTGCCGCCCAGATGCCGCCGGGTAGCGGACGGGAGACGGCTTCGGTTGTGCTGGAGTCCAGGGTTGTTGTAGCATTCAGTGTTGCCATCGCTCTTATTCTAGCATGGCGTGCCAGTGGCTCGAAGACGCTGTGCGAGGGTGGGTGGTACGGTTGCAGGTGTGAAGGTTGCAGGTTGACATGGCACGTGGGCATGCCCGGTAGGAACGTGGCGGCGTGCGCCCGACGCCCGTGGGTGCGTTGCAGGCGACGGTGCGTGGAGGGTCACGGCACAACGCCTCGGATTGGGGGTTGCGGCGTGGTGTAGGGGCGTGGCGCGACGCCCAGAGGCGCCGTTGACAGGTAAGGACGAACGGCATGCACCCGCGCGCCCGCGCCATGTTGCATGCGCTAACAGAAAAAGGACGCCCTGATTTTTTCACTCAGCGTGGTTTGCCTTTACTTAACCCGACTGCTTCAATCAGCTGCTTCGCATGCTCGTACCCGAGACATAACGACATCGCTGATCTTTGAGATGATATGGTACGTTTTCACGTTACCGTAATCATCTCGAAGCGCCGCACCCGGCTCCTAGCGCGACGGTTTTTCACATTACCGCGCGTATTTGCTGGTCTCCCCGAGCAGATCCAAAACCTCTCGTTTCCCTCAGCTTACGACAGACCTTTGCAGTGCTATCGCTTGCCAGGTGCGGGTGCGTCGGGTTGTTCAAGTGCTTGCCCTTCGCTGAGTTACTCTACCAGGGCGGTAAAGATAGTATACTCCATGCCAGATGATTTTACAAGCCCTTAATATGATGCAATTCAGTGCAGTTCGCTGTGCAAAGGGTGTGCTTAAAGAAATGGTACAATAGTGGCGTCGCTGTGTGGTTTGACCACATCCAAACGCTGCGGTAGACTACAGATACTATCGACCCCTCGGACGGATCGAAGGTTGTGTGTGGGTGATGAGGCAGTGAGGTCGCTGATGAGTACGCTCAATGAAAAGACGGCATTCATTACAGGTGGTGGGCGTGGAATTGGACGGGCGATTGCGCTTACTTTCGCCGGCGCCGGCGCCGCTGTTGCGATTGCCGGGCGCAACCGAGAGGCGCTCGACGAGGTGTGCGCCATTATCGAACAGCGTGGCGGGCGCGCGGTCGCTGTCACGTGCGATGTTGCCGATGCCATGCAGGTCTATACCGCCGTCAGCACCGCGCGTGCAGTGCTTGGTCCGTTTGATATTCTGGTGAACAATGCCGGCATGACGTACAGCGCCAAATTGACCGATACCGATGACGCGCTATGGGAGCGGGTCGTTCAGGTGAATCTCAATGGGGCATATTATTGTTGCAAGGCGATCGTTCCCGATATGATTGCACGCGGCGGCGGGCGGATTATTAATATCGCGTCGATGGCGTCACTGGTCGGGATGCCCTTCTCGGCGGCCTATAGCGCCGCAAAGCATGGGTTGCTTGGTCTGACGCGCTCGCTGGCGCTTGAGTTGCAACGGTACCACATTACATCGAATGCGATCTGTCCTGCCTGGGTCGATACCGATATGATGGCGGACGCGATCAATGCCCTGGCAGCGAAGACTGGTCGCACACCGGAGGAAGCGCGTGAGGCGCTGCTGTCGCGCGGTGGTCAGCAACGGGCTATGTCGCCGGAGGAAGTCGCTATCGCTGCGCTGCGTCTTGCCGGTCCTGAAGGCGCCTCTACCACCGGCGAGGCAGTGGTGCTGCACTGAGCCGTATGCCTGCATATCTCGTCACCGCTTATACGCGCCACGACCCCGCCGCTCCTGATCATCTCTTCTTGCTCGACGGTGATCTCGACCACACGGCCGTGGCGCGTCTGACCGCCGATCTGCTCCACGATCCGGTGGTGCAGGAGGCATCCTGGACCCGGCTCGATGATCTGGTTGATGAGCCGGTCGCTGACGCTGATGGGACGCTTCGGGTCGAGGTTGCGTATCGCCCCGGCGTAACCGATAACGAGGCGGAGAGTGTTCGCGCCGGCGCTGCCCGCCTCGGCATTACCGGTCTGCAGACGGTGAAGACGCTGCGGCGCTATCGAGTGGCGCAGCCGGGTGATGAACGCGACCTGTACAATGACCTGATCCAGACGGTGTTGCGCTACCCTGCCGGTGCGGGCGCGGCTGAGCGTCGCGCATGGTATGCGCATTTGCTTCAGCCGCCGGCGGATCATCAACCATTCGTGGCGCGTGTGCCGATCACGACCGCGTCTGACGATGATCTGCTGCGTATCAGTCAGGAAGGCATCCTGTCGCTCGATCTGCATGAAATGCGCGCGATCCAGGGGTACTATCGCAACGAAGGGCGTGAACCCACCGACGCCGAACTCGAGACGCTGGCGCAGACCTGGAGTGAGCATTGCAGCCATAAGACGTTCAAGGGTCGCATTATCTACAAGAATCTCGTCGCGCTGGATGCCGATGATGCAGCCCTGCCTGCAGAGGTCTACCCATCGCTGCACCGGTTGATGCGCGATGGCGAAATCGATAGCCTCATCCGCACGTTCCTCATGGCGGCTACGCAGCATGTGCTCGAGCAGCGCAAGGATCGCGATTTTGCGGTGCTCTCGGCGTTTGTCGATAACGCGGGCATTGTGGCGTTTGATGAGCACTACGAGGTCTCGTTCAAGGTCGAAACGCACAATCACCCATCGGCGCTTGAACCATTCGGCGGCGCGAATACCGGCGTCGGCGGCGTGGTGCGCGATGTGCTCGGCGTTTCTGCACAACCTATCGCCAATACCGATGTGTTGTGCTTTGGTCCGCTCGATCTGCCACAAACCGATCTCAGCCCGGGCGTGCTGCACCCACGACGCATTGCAACCGGCGTGGTCGCCGGTGTCCGTGACTACGGCAATAAACTTGGCATTCCGACCGTGAATGGCGCGGTGCTCTATGACCGCGGGTATGTAGCGAATCCGCTCGTCTACTGTGGCACCGTCGGTCTGGCGCCGCGCGATGCGCATCCGCATGCGGTGCGCCCCGGCGATGCAATCGTCGTGATTGGTGGGCGCACCGGGCGCGACGGTATCCACGGCGCGACCTTCTCATCGGTGGAGTTGACCCATACCACGGCGGAGGAGGTTGGCAGCGCCGTGCAGATCGGCGACCCGATCACGGAAAAGAAGATGATGGACGTCATCCTTCAAGCGCGCGACCGGAAACTCTACAGTGCGATTACCGACTGTGGCGCCGGAGGATTGTCGTCGGCCATCGGCGAAATGGGAGCGGAGTGCGGCGCTGAGGTGGAACTGGCGCATGCACCGCTGAAGTACGCCGGTTTGCAACCCTGGGAGATCTGGCTCTCCGAAGCGCAGGAGCGCATGGTGCTGTCAGTGCCGCAGCAGTGCCTGGCAGACTTGCTGGCGCTCTGTGCGAGCGAGGATGTGGAAGCGACGGTCATTGGACGCTATACCGATACCGGTCGTCTGGTGGTGCGCTACCACGATATGCTGGTTGTCGATCTGGCGATGTCGTTCCTTCACGATGGACGACCGCAACGGGTTTTGGAAGCGCACTGGCACGGCACAGCACTGCTTGAGCAACAACATACGGATGATGGCGACCGCTCGGCAACAGATGCTGCGGACCTGCTGCTGGCGTTACTGCGCCATCCCAACATTGCTTCCAAAGAGCCGATTGTTCGTACCTACGACCACGAAGTGGGCGGTCGTACAGTCGTGAAACCGCTCATCGGCGAGGGACCCGGCGATGCTGCGGTGCTGCAACCGCTGCCGTCATCCATGCGCGGCATTGCCGTCGGGTGTGGCATTAACCCGCGCTATGGGCGGATCGATCCGTACTGGATGGCGCTGGCGTGCGTCGATGAAGCGTTGCGCAATGTGGTCGCCGTGGGTGCGGACCCAGCTCGCGCCGCCATTCTCGACAATTTTTGCTGGGGCGATCCGCGCCTGCCGGATCGCATGGCCGGGCTGGTGCGCGCCGCAGCCGGATGCTATGATGCAGCCGTTGCATTTGGTGCGCCGTTCATCTCTGGGAAAGATTCGCTCAACAATGAGTATCGCGACGCCGAAGGACGCCGCACGCCGATCCCGCCAACCCTCCTCATTTCAGCACTGGCGTTGGTTCCCGACATCCGGCGCGCCGTGACCTCGGATCTCAAGGAAGCAGGCAACGCTGTCTATCTGGTTGGAATGACGAAGGCGGAGTTGGGTGGGGCGCATCTGCTTGATGTTTTACCGCCGTCATTCGGCTCTTCCACGCTGTTTGATGCGCAGAAGCGACTGCCCAGGGTGGATCTGGCGCAGGCGCCGCGCTTGATGGCAGCGCTGCATCGGGCGATCACGGCGGGTCTGGTGCGCGCCTGCCACGATCTGAGTGAAGGCGGGTTGGGGGTGGCGGCAGCAGAGATGGCGCTTGCCGGCAATCTTGGGCTGACCCTGGACCTGCGCGCAGTGCCACGCGACCCTGCTGTGGACGATGACCTGACGCTGCTGTTCAGTGAGTCGCCGACCCGTTTTCTGGTGGAAGTGCACCCCGCCGACGCCGCTGCATTCGAGGCGACGCTCGCAGGGTATGCACACGCGCGGGTTGGCGCGGTTGCAGAGAAGGACTTGCAGATCATCGGATTAACCGGCGTCATGACGGTTCAGATTACACTGTCTGCCATTGCATCCGCGTGGCAGGGCGCAACCGTCGTCTGATAGGAAGATTATCCTGAACCTGGACAATCACGCCTGCACCTGTGGAGCGGTTGGCGTTGGTTTCGACAGACTCAACCGGCGTTGGCTGAGCCTGTCGAAGCCAACGCCGATCACGAGATTGTCCACTGTCTGGTTGATCTTCCTACTATGACGCAGCGATGAGGGAGGCAGAGATGCGAAATGGTGATACGCCGCTTATGGAGGCTGAGCAGTTTGCTGCGTATATCGAGCGACGTCTGAGCCTGTATGATGACGTACTCGAGGTGCGAGAGCGCCGGGGTTCGCTGCTCGTCGTCCGCATTCGCGATCACGACGTCACCATTAATCTCGATCGCTTCTATCACGCCTACGCCCAGGACCCTGCGAAACTCGACGTTATTGTCCAGACCATCGTCAGTGTGTTGACTCGCGACATCCCGGCGCGTGATCGCACTGATTTTGCGTCGCTGCGTGATCTTATTTTTCCAATGCTCAAACCGATTGGTCTGCTGGCGTTTGTGCGTGAACGCAACCTGCCAATACTGGTCTATCGTCCTTTTCTGGTCGATCTTATTATTACATATGTGGTGGATGAACCGCAGAGTGTGGCGTATATCAACGAACAGCATGTGGCGCAGTGGGGGGTAAGCGAACGTGAGATTCACGAGTTGGCGCTGCGTAATCTGCGGCGACGCACGGATGAGCGCACGCCGTATGTGAAGGTCGGCGAGGATGAACAGCAACTCTTTATCTACAACAGTAATGACGGGTACGATGCCACGCGCCTGTTGCTGACCGATATTCTGGCAGATTGGGCGAATCGTGTGCACGGCCATCTGGTGATTGGCATACCGAACCGCGATTTTCTGATCGCTTTTGGTGACGCCAACCCCGATATTCTTCGCAGCGTGGCGGCGCAGATTCAGATCGATGCAGTGCAGCGCGATCACGGGTTGACCGATCGCCTGTTCACCCTGGTTGGCGATCAGATCCGCGAGTACGAGATGGTTTGATGGAACTTGGTATTCTGTTGTTCACGATCGGCGCCTTTGGGATTGCCAGCCTGCTTGCCTGGCGCGACCGTCATCCTCACTATCTGATCGCCCTGGCGTCCGGGCAGATCGCCACGCTCCTCTCGCCGCTCTGGCAGCGTCTGTACGGATTTTCCTACGACCCGTCGTTCAGCCCTTTGTTTCGCGCGTTTGACTATCCGTTGCCGACGGCGATCTTTCTGGCGGGATGGACGCTCATGCTGCCGCCGCTGGCGATTTTCTTCCTCTATCAGCGGCGCTGGTGGATCTCCGGTTATGTTACAGGTGCATTGACATTTGTGCTGTTTACGCTCTACCACATTCTGATCGAGACAATTGGCGTTCGCGCCGGCTGGTGGCAGTATGCCGACGGTGGCGCGCTGCCGTTCGATATTGGCGTCAACGTGCTTGCCGGTTTGATGAATGGGCTGGTATCGCTTGGAGGGCTGGCGGTGCTGCTGATCACGCGCCACTATGCCTGGCCCATGCTCCTGGCAGTCGTGCTGCCCACGCCGCTCTTGATGAGCGTGCTGGTGCATGGGTTACTCGGCGCCCCGTTGTATACCGTGCTGCTGCTCCGCGCCCAATCGTGGGCTGCGGCGATCGGGATGATCGGAACCCTTGGGCTGCTCCTCTGGGGAGTGCACATTATCGCCAGCGAACTGGGGCGCCGTCCGGTCATCGGCCGCACAACCATGTAAACGTCAATCGCGTTTGCGGCAAATGCCGACGCCGTCGCGCACCGGCACTATGACCGATTCGAGTTGCGGGTGGGTCATGATCGCGCGGTTGAACTCCTGAATGCCGCGCACGATCGGCGCTGCGTCGTCCTCCAACACCAGCGCATTACACAGCACATTATCGGCAATCAGCAGGCCGCCGGGTCGCAGACGCGACACGCAGAGGTCGAGTGCGCGCAATGACTCGCGCTCGCCGGTCAGATGGCGGAGAATATCGAGAAAGATCAGGTCGTAAGGACCTTCCGTCTGCTCCAGTGTACTGAACCATTCGCCCTCAATAACGGTGAAATGGTCGCCATAGCCGGCGTGCGCGACATAGGTGCGCGCCAGCGTGATACGCTCTGGGTTGCGCTCGATCGCCGTCAGGCGACCGCCGTTTGGTGCAATCGCCCGCAGCAGCCAGATAGCGGCATACCCGGTGGCCACGCCGATTTCCAGCGCCTCGCGCGCGCCATGCATCTTTGCCAGCAGGTAGAGCAATTGCCCTTCGACCGGACCCACCAGGGGCCAGCCATGCTCGCGCGCATGGCGCTCCAGTTCTGCCAGTGCCTGCGGTCGCGGCGGCATCAGTTCAGCCAGATAATCCTCGATTGCGATGTTTGTGATATCGTCACGCATACTGCGCCCTCCTTGCACGATGGACGTGATCTGCATTGCCTGTCGATGAGCGCGACAGCGGTCGTCACCATTGCCCACCGCGAACACGCGCTGCATGGCAGCATGAAAATTGTACCATACATGCACGAGGAATTGACAGGCGGCGCACGATTACGGTATCATTGCGAACCACACAACGCGTACACGAGGTAAAGCACGTCTCTGCCGCCATCCGCTGGCGTGCGTCTTTCCTCACACAACGGAGTTTTCATGCAACGTGCATATCATCGCTGGGACAGCCCGGCGCTTGGCAGACCAATGGAACTGCTGGTCTTTGGTCATGCCGGTGCGCCGGTAATTGTGTTTCCAACGTCGTGCGGTCGATTCTTCGACTACGAAGACCGTGGCATGGTCGCCACGCTTGGTCATCATCTCGAACAGGGATGGATTCAATTGTACTGCGTGGACAGCGTGGATGCGGAAAGCTGGTACTGTGGCTGGATCCACCCGCGCGACCGTCTGCGCCGTCACGATCAGTATGAACGCTACATTCTCGATGAGGTGCTGCCGTTCATCCGCAACCAGAATCCTAACCCGTTCATTATGGTTCATGGCTGTTCCTTTGGCGCAACGCACGCCATGCTCTTCGGATTGCGCCATCCAACGCGCTTCAGCCGCATCCTGGCGTTTTCCGGCTTGATGGATATTCGCTCGTTCATGGATGGCTACCACGACCAGGAGGTGTACGTCCACAATCCGGTCGAGTTTATCAGCGGGTTGCAACCTGGACAGTATGCCGATGCGCTACGGCGGCTGGATATCATTATGGCGATCGGACGCGACGATGAACTGGTGCCGAGTAATGCCGCGCTTTCGGAGGCGCTCTGGCGCAAAGGCATCTGGCATGCCACGCGCTGGTGGGACGGTTGGGCGCACGATTGGCCCTACTGGCAGCAGATGATCCGTATTTATATCAACGGTGCGGACTGATCCTCCGCGTTTATGCCCAAGGAGCGATGTGTGACTCTGAAAATCGGCATTCTGGTCGGGCGGGAAAATACCTGGCCCCCCGCGTTTATCGAAGAAGTCAACCGGCGCAACGCAGGCGTGACGGCTGAGTTTGTCAAACTGAGCGGCACCTGCATGGCAGAAGAGCCACGCTATGCAGTCATTGTTGATCGCATCTCGCACGAGGTGCCGTACTATCGCACCTTCCTCAAAACAGCGGCGATCGGCGGAGCGCACGTGGTCAATAATCCCTTCTGGTGGAGCGCCGACGAGAAGTTCACCGGCGCGACTATCGCCACGCGTCTTGGCATCGCTCACCCGCGCACAATCGCGTTGCCGTCGCACTCCTACATCCCTGCTATTCACCCGGTCGAGTCGCTGCGCAACCTGGAGCCGCGCATTCCGTGGGAACAGCACGTGGAGTATGTCGGCGGCTTCCCGCTCATTCTGAAGCCGCACGCTGGCGGCGGGTTCAAGCAGGTCTACAAAGTGTACGACTTGCAGGGATTGTGGTCGGCATACAACGAGAGCGGCGCCGAATGCATGATGATGCAGGAGTTCATCCACTGGGACAAGTATGTCCGTTGCCTGGTCATCGGGCGGGAACACGTGCTGGTGATGAAGTTCGACGTGAGTGCGCCGTATCCGCACCGGTACTTCGACGAGCCGGATTACCTGACGCCCGAAGAGCACGAGCGCGTGGTGCGCGACGCGCTGACCCTCTGCCGCGCGCTTGGCTACGATATGAACACGGTCGAGTTCGCCATTAAGGACGGCGTGCCCTACGCGATCGATTTCACCAACCCGGCGCCGGATATGGATTACTGGTCGCTCAAGGAGAAGTTCTTCCGCTGGGCAGTCACGAAGATGGCGGATATGTGCATCGCAAAGGCGCTCTCCGGTCCCGCAACACTCGACGAGATCCACTGGAGTCGCCTGCTCAACCCGTCTGATGCCGGCGCCGGGTCAAAGAAACGCGCCGCTCGCAAGAAAAAGAATGATACCTGATGGGGGCGTCTATGCTGGAGCAGGCAATCGCCGATTACCACGCGCTGCTGGAGGACGACGGGCTTGCACGCGCCACCTGGGAGACGTTGACCGAGGGGCAGCGCGAGCGTCATCTCTTCTTCGGGACCCGTCCACTCGCCACTGTGATGCGCCCGCGCTTTCTGACCCGGCAGCAATATGAACTGCTGCAACGCGGCGTCGGGCTGGTCGTTGCGGCGCTGCAACGCCTCGGCGATGCGCTGCTGGCGGATGCAACGTTGCGCTCCCAGATCGCGCTGACGCCGCAGGAAGAGGCGCTGCTGGCATACGATCCCGGCTATCCGCAGCACAGCGCCCATTCGCGCATGGATGCGTTCCTCACCCTCGATGGCGCGTCGCTGCGGTTTGTTGAGTACAATGGGGAAAGTCCGGCGGCAATCGCTTACGAAGATGTGTTGTCGGAACTCTTCAGTGCGCTCCCTGCGATGCAGCAGTTTACCCGGCGCTACACTGTCACGCCGCTGCCAGCGCGCCACCGGTTGCTCGCCACCTTGCTGGACGCCTGGAACCAGTTCGGCGGCTTTGGGACGCCACGGATCGCAATTCTGGATTGGAGCGGCCTGCCGACGCATTCGGAGTTCGTGCTGTTCCAGCGCTACTTTCGTGACCATGGCGTCGAAGCGGTCATCTGCACGCCCGACGACCTGGCGTACCGCGAAGGGCGCCTGGTCGCCACGCGCTTCGAGGCGGCTGAACCGACGGCGGCGACCGAGTTTCCCATCGATCTGGTGTACAAGCGAGTGCTGACCAGTGAGCTTCTGGTGCGCTATGGCGACGCGGCGCTCGACCATCCGTTGATGCGCGCCTACGCGGACGGTGCGATCTGCATGGTCAATTCCTTCCGCGCCAAACTGCTGCACAAAAAAGCAATCTTTGCGTTGCTAACCGATGAAACGATCCATGACCTCTTCACGCCCGAAGAACGCAACGCGATCACGGCGCATGTGCCCTGGACGCGCGTGGTGCGCCCTGGGATGACAACCTACCATGGCACGCCGGTTGACTTAATGGCATTTGTGCGTACTGAACGCGAGCGCCTGGTGATCAAACCCAACGACGAGTATGGTGGCAAAGGAGTGGTTATCGGCTGGGAGACGCCGCCGGACGAGTGGGACCGCGCGCTCGGCGACGCGCTGCGCTCGCCGTCGATCCTGCAGGAGCGCGTGACCATCGCCTATGAGGAGTATCCCGCGATGGTCGATGGCCGGGTGCAGATCGGGCGGCGCCTGGTGGACAGCGATCCGTTCGTCTTCGGCAGCGACGTGCACGGGTGTTTGTGCCGTCTTTCGACGGTCACGTTGTTGAATGTGACGGCTGGCGGCGGATCGACGACACCGGTCTTTCTGGTGGGGAGAGGAGCAGAGCCATGACATCGTACAATCCTGCGTCGCCCGATTTTCCGTTCACCATCGGCATTGAGGAAGAGTATCAGGTCGTAGATCCGCAGACGCGCGAATTGCGCTCGTACATCACGCAGATTCTCGACCGCGGACGCATGATCCTGCGCGAGCAGATCAAACCGGAAATGCACCAGAGCATGGTGGAAGTCGGTACACAGCCGTGTCGCACCGTCCAGGAAGCGCGCGCTGAGGTGGTGCGGCTGCGCAGCACGATTGCCGGTCTTGCCCGCCAACACGGATTGACGATCATCTCCGCCGGAACCCACCCGATCTCATCGTGGATGAGCCAGGAAATCACCCCCTTTGAGCGCTACAAAGGCGTCGTCGAAGAAATGCAGCAACTGGCGTTGCAACTGCTCATCTTCGGCATGCACGTCCACGTCGGCATGCCGGACGACGAGGTTGCCATTGAACTGATGAATGTTGCGCGCTACTTCCTGCCCCACATCCTGGCGCTTTCGACATCGTCGCCATTCTGGATGGGGCGCAACACCGGTTTCAAGTCGTACCGTTCCGCCCTGTTCTCGAACTTCCCGCGCACCGGTATTCCGCCAAGTTTCCATTCCGCCGCCGAGTTTCAGAACTATGTGAACCTGCTGATCAAGACGAACTGCATCGATGATGCGAAGAAGATCTACTGGGACCTGCGTCCGCACCCGTATTTTGGCACGCTCGAGTTTCGTGTCTGTGACGCCGCCACACGGGTGGACGAGTGCATCGGATTGGCGGCGCTTATGCAGGCGCTGGCAGTCAAACTGCACCTGATGTTTTCCGAAAACACCACCTTCCGCGTCTACCGGCGCGCCGTCATTATGGAGAACAAGTGGCGGGCGCAGCGCTGGGGTCTGGACGGCAAACTGATCGACTTCGGCAAGCGCGCCGAAGTGGAAGCGAAGGCGCTCATGCACGAACTGGTCGCTTTTGTTGATGAAGTCGTCGATGAACTCGGCAGCCGCCACGAGGTCGAATACCTGCTCAAGGTCGCCGATGGCGGATCGAGCGCCGACCGGCAACTGGCGGTGTTCCGCGAGACCAACGATCTGCATGCCGTGGTAGACCGCCTGATCGTCGAGACGCTGGAGGGAGTGCCGGTGTATCAGGGGTGAATGCGGAGAACAATGCAACGGTTGCAGGTGGCGGGGCGCTCCCTCCGCAGTCGCCTGGCGGGTGACCGTCTTCTTCACCCGGCAGCCCTACTCCGCACTCCAGCGGATCACCGCCGATGCCCAGGTGAGGCCGCCGCCAAACGCGGTAAGGAGCGCATAATCGCCTTTGCGTAGCCGCTGCTGCTCCACGGCTTCGACGAGCGCAATCGGGATGCTGGCAGCCGAGGTGTTGCCGTAGCGGTCGAGGTTGACCAACACGCGATCCATGGGCACTTCGAGGCGTTTCGCGGTCGCCTCGATGATGCGCAGATTCGCCTGATGGGGAATGACCAGCGCGATGTCGCTGGTGGACAGCCCGGCAGCCTGAATGGCGTCGAGCGCGGATGCAGCCATTTCACGAACCGCGTGCTTGAAGATTTCGCGCCCGTTCATGGAGACGTACTGACGCCCCTGTTCAAGCAGTTCCGGCGTGGCGGGGAGGCGCGTCCCGCCTGCTTCGACCGCCATGAGGTCTTCCTGCTCGCCATCGGCGCCGAGTGCGCACGAGAGGAGGCCGGCCGGTTCGTCGGAGGGCTGGAGCACCACGGCGCCGGCGCCATCACCGAACAGCACACACGTATTGCGGTCGTTCCAGTTGATAAAGTGAGTAAAGATATCGCAGGCGACGAAGAGCACGTTGCGCGCCGCGCCGCTGCGGACCATACTGGTCGCCACTTGCAGGCCATAGACAAAGCCGCTGCATGCCGCGACTACATCGAAGGCAGCGGCGCGGCGCGCGCCGATCCCCGCCTGAACCGTGCAAGCCGTCGCGGGGAACGGCCGATCCGGCGTACAGGTCGCCAGGATCACCGTATCGATGTGAGCGGCGTCAAGACCGGCGCGCGCAAGGGCAGCGCGCCCTGCGGCAATCGACAGCGCCGAGGTATGTTCACCAGGACCTGCAATGTATCGTGTACGAATACCGGTGCGGGTCTGGATCCACTCGTCCGACGTTTCGACCATTCGCGCAAGATCGGCATTAGTCAGCACACGTTCAGGAATTGCCATGCCCCATCCAGTGATTGCAGCAAAGTTTGCCATACCCGCCTCGATAATACAAAAAGGGTTACTGACACGCCAGAATGGCAGTCAATAACCCCTCACGACGCGCACGTGACGTGTTATTCCTCTCTGGCTTCGCTTTTCGGCTCGACGACCAGGCGGCCCCGGTAATACCCGCACGACTTGCAGACATAATGTGCGCGCATCAGTTCGCCACAGCGCGTGCATGGCACGAGCGTCGGCGTATCAAGGCGCTGATTGCGACGGCGGTTGCCGCGTCGATGGCGGGAAACTTTTGTTTTTGGTACAGCACCCATGACCTGTTTACCTTTTTGCTCCTATGCTTTATTCTGGCTTCAAAAGCGCGCGTAGCGCGGCAAACCGTTCGTCATCGCCGGAACTGCCGCATGAACACTGCTCGACATTCAGATCGGCGCCGCATTCCGGGCAGAGACCGCGGCAGTCGGGACGGCAGAGCGGTTGCATTGGCAATTCGAGCAGCACATACTCGCGCAGCATCTCACCAATGTCCGCCATATGCAACTCGTCGAGGTAGAACGGGTCCTCCTCGTCCGGCTGCGGCAACGGCGCTCCGGTCATCACGTCGATCCGCGAATGGAACTCATCGCGGAAGCGCACCTCGATATGCTGCACGGCTGGATTGAGGCAGCGGGCGCACTGCATCTCCACGGTTCCGTGGGCCTGCACATCGACCAACACGCCGCTGGCGGTGCGGGTGAATCGAACGCTCCCAACCACGTCGCGCATCTCGAGCAGATCGTCGAGGCGCAAGACAGGCTCGGTAAAGTCGTACCTGCGCGATGCGCCGACATACTCACGCAACAGTTGGGCGACGTTGAACTTCAAATCGGTGATCGGTTTTGACATGTGCATGGTGGAGCCCTCGGCGCTCACAGAGAGTGCATTATAGGTCAGCGGCGTCACGCTGTCAAGATGACGTGCAGCCTGCACGCCGCCCAACGCTGAACCGGCGGGTTGATTGCGCCAGGGGAAGCGCCACGCCTTCTGCGTTGCGCAGCCCCGCGACGGCAGGGCTTGATTCACTCAGTATGGATGGTCATGCCCGCGCGCGCATTGTCGGTCGAGGGTAGCTGTACGACGCAGGGGCGGCAGGTGATGAGGAGCGGTTTCTATTTCATGACGACGCCCTATCTTCTGGGAGAGGGCGGTTCGCGCGCCACGCCAAGCTCTTGCAGACCGTTCTGCACGCTGGTGATGACTTTCAGCAAGCGTTGTTCGAGTTCCTCGAGCACCTGACGGGCATATTCATCGGCGCCGGCGCGCACGGCGCGCGCCTCGCGCTCGGCTTGATCCAGCAACCGCGCGCGTTCCGCCTCGATTGCCGCCAGCAATCCCTGTTCGTGCAGCACCTGCTGCACCCGTTCCTGCGCTTCGCCGATCAACCGTTCCTGCTCGCTAATGATCCGGCGCGCCTGGCGCAATTCTTCCGGGACTGCCACGCGCATCCGATCAATGATGTCGAGCACGCGATCCTCGTCGATCAAGAGCCGACCGCTGAACGGCACCCGTTTGCCCTCGGCAATGACATCTTCCAGTTCATCGATCAACTGATCCAGTTCGATGGCTCATCACCTCCTGCCATAGACGCGCTTCAGCGCTTCCACTACCGGACCGGGAACCAGCCAGGAGACGTCGCCGCCAAGCGACGCGATTTCACGCACTGTGCTCGAACTGAAGAAGGTATAGCGATGGCTCGCCATAAACAGCACGATATCAATGTCGGGCGCGAGCGTCTGATTGATCTGCGCCAGTTGAAACTCCGCCTCGAAGTCGCCGACGGCGCGCATGCCGCGCACGATGACCGACGCGCCAACGCTGCGCACATAGTCAACCGTCAGGGTCGAATACGTATCGACCTTAACGCGCGGGAGGTGCCGGGTCGACTCGCGCAGCAGTGCAACCCGTTCTTCGGTGCTGAAGAGCAACTGCTTGTTAGGACGATCAAAGACGGCCATGATCACCGTATCGAAGATGCGCGACGCGCGCGCGGCAATGTCCAGGTGTCCATTCGTAACCGGATCGAAGCTTCCTGGATAGACGGCAATCGTCACCCCTTCTCTCCTTCACTGGTGCAACGCAAATCCGCAGAACGTTGCGCCGTTTTATCAGTGATCAGCCAGCGGCACAGTGGGCTGATGCGTCTCTTCGCAATCAGAGGCGCTATTGTCCGGCGCCAGTTCATAAATCGAAAAGCACGAATCTCCCAGACGGCGGAATTTTCGGCGGCGGAAACGCTGGTAACGGTCACTGAGTTCGACGCGCGGCGAGTGACCGACGACCAGGATACCCGTATCGGTAAGCAGGTTTGCGTCGTCCACGGCGCAAATCGTCGCCTCAATCGCAGGATCAGCATAGGGCGGGTCCATAAAAATTATATCATACCTTTCATGCTGACCGTGCGTGCGCAAGAATCGCGCGACCGACATAGGAAAGATGCGCGCCCGATCCGCCAGACGGGTGTGTTCCAGGTTCTCGCGGATGATCTGGCAGACATGCGTTTTGTGTTCTACGAAATCCGCCCGTGAAGCGCCGCGCGACAGGCATTCGATCCCCAGCGATCCGGTGCCGGCGTACAGGTCGAGCACACGCCCGCGAATGGGTCCATACCCTTCAATGACCGAAAAGAGCGCCTCCTTGACCCGATCCAGCATGGGGCGCGTGCCGAGACCCTCGGGCGCTTTCAGCCGACGACCTTTGGCTGTTCCGGTAATGACGCGCATCGTTAACCTGTCACGGATCCCTCTGCCGCCATCGCATCGAGCGTGGCCGCGAACGCTGCAATCGTCGCGTCGATGTCGCCCGGCGTGTGGACTGCCGATACAAACCCGCTCCGGCCGCGCATCAGATCGACGCCGTGGTTGATCATCCCCAGGCGCAGCAACTGCACCAGGCGCGGATCGCCGCCGCGCTTCAGTTCGTCCGGCGGCGCCGCCGGATCGAGTTCACCCGGCGGGAAACCGACGGAGCACCCGGCGACGATATGGAAGATCGAGCCGTCGCCGTAGACAGCCCAACCGGCGAGGCGTCGTTTGCGCAACTCAGCGTTCATCCCGGCGACGAGCCGCTCTCCCAGCGCAGCGGCATGCGCTCCTGGCGCGTCATTGGCGACGATGTTGAGCATCGCCACTCCTGCGGCTGCGGAGAGCGGCGCCGCGTTGAAGGTGCCGAAATGCCGGATTTTGTGCGCCTGGTTCCATTCCGCATCGCCAAACGCCAGATGCTTCAGAATATCAGCGCGACCGCCGACCGCGCCGCCAGGCAACCCGCCTGCCAGAATCTTCGCCAGGGTTATCAGGTCGGCAGTGATGCCCGCGCGCTGCTGCGCGCCGCCAGGGGCGACCCGAAAGCCGGTGACGATCTCATCGCACATGAGCAGCACGCCGTATCGCAAGGTCAACTGCCGTAGATCGCGCAGGAAGCCGGCAGGCAGCGGGACGGCGCCGTATGATGCGCCGGTTGGCTCAAGGATGACTGCCGCTATATCGGTGCGGCGGCGCAGAATATGCTCAACATGATCCAGATCGGTCGGCGCCACGATGATTGAGCCGAGCATACCGTCATACAGACCGGCAGGGGCGACGGCATTGTCCGTATCATGCGCCAGCATATCGTGCCAGCCGTGGTAGTGCCCGGCAAAGCGGACGACAACCGGTTTGCCGGTGAAAGCGCGCGCCAGACGTAGCGCCATCATCGTCGCTTCGGTGCCGGAGGCGGTGAAGCGCAGCAGTTCGATGCCGGGGACCAGCCGCCTGACCAGTTGCGCCCATTGCAGGCTGAGTTCGTGTTCGGCGCCGTAGTGCGTGCCGCGTTCCGCCTGGCGCTGCACCGCCGCAACGATTGCCGGATGCCCGTGCCCAAGCAACAGCGCGCCATGCCCCATCCAGTAATCAATCAGGCCGTTCCCGTCGGCATCCCATTTGTGCGCTCCAGCGCAGCGTTCGACATACAGCGGAAACGGCGCAACATATCGTCCATCGTGGGTGACGCCACTGGGAAACAGCGTCTGCGCCTGGCGGAACAACGCCTGTGAGCGTGGATGCCGCTGAATGTACGTTTCAATGATGGTCATCAGATACCGTACTCCAGCCGGGTGATAAGCGCGTCGGGCAACCGTGCCTCGCGCATCTGGCGCTGCGTCAGCCCGATGTCATACGGAACGCGATGAAAGGTGATCGTATCGGCAGCAGTGTTGAAGATCGCAAATGCGGCGCGCGAGTCCTGGTTTCGCGGCTGCCCGACACTCCCAGGATTGATAATATACCGGAACCCGTCTTCCAATATCAGTGTCGCGCCGTCGTCTGGCGATGATGGTCCTTCGCAGCGTCCTTCGGGAGTCAGACGGAAGACCAGCGGCACGTGAGAATGACCGATCAGACAGACCTGCTGCTCAAAGCGGCGAAAATTGTCGAGCGCCTGATAGCGCGTCAGCAAATATTCCCATACCGGTTCACGCGGGCTGCCGTGCGCCGCCAGAAAGCGCTCATTGATCGGCTGAATGGGTTCGAGTTCTTCCAGCAGCATCCGATGGTCGTCTGTCAACTGATCGCCGTTCCAGACGTTGGCAGTGCGTGCGTCCGGGTTGAAGTCGCTCAGATCGAGCAAGCCGAGACAGGCGAGATCGTGGTTGCCTGCCAGCATCATGCTCGCCACTGTACGGATCGTCGCCACGCATTCATTGGGGCGCGGACCGTATCCGATGGTATCGCCCAGATTCCAGACGGTATCATAAGGTCGAGCAGCAGACAGCACGGTTTCGAGCGCCACAATGTTCGAGTGAATATCCGAAAGGATCAGGATGCGCATAGGTCCTGCCGATTCCTCACAACCACCTGAGCAGGTTGTAGCACATATACCGAATATGATACCACGTTGGGCGCTCCAATGCCGCCTGAGGGTGAAGCAAGACGCAATCTGGCTGTAAGGTTTCGGTAATGCCAGGACTTTGCATCAATTCCTGTCCACTCCGTATAATACGCCTGAATATCGTAGCGCTCAGCGTTCAAGGAGACCCGGCGCGCTATGAGCGAGCCAATGCCAACCGGTCCAGGGTATTGCCCGTATCTGGGTTTGAAGCAGAATCGCGCGATTCGATTCTCGTCGCCGACGCCGGAGCATCGCTGCTACGTTGGCGGCGAACCGGTCGAAATACCGGTCGATCAGAGTGCATTTTGCCTTTCTCGCAATCATGTTCAATGCCCATTATACATGGGTTTAACACTCCCCTCAATTCCCGCACCTGGCGCTCCATCAGACGCCGCAACCGCCGCGTCCGGCGGGTTGCGTGGCTGGCTACGAACGCTGTCGCCGCGCGACCGCGCGATCTATGCCCTGATGCTGGGTATGCTGGCGATCATTATATTAGTGTATGCCATTGCGGGGTGGCAGGCGCTGACGGGTGGCACGCCGACTCCGGCTGCTCCTTCACCGACGACCGTGGCTGTGCTCGAGACGGCGACTTCAACCCCCTTGCCCGAACCGCTCCCCTCGGCAACAGCGACGCCGCTGCCGCCGACCCCTACGCCGCTGCCGACCAGTACGCCCTCGCCGCAACCAACGCCGTCGCCAACCTCGGAACCGCTGATCATCGTGCCAACGGCCATCCCGACGCAACCAGCCGATGTCGCAACTGTCGCCGCTGCGCCAACCGTCGGCTTGACGGCTTTTCCTTCCCCAACGGAACCGGTCCAGCCATCGCCCACTGTTGCGGTCACGGCGTCGCCACTGCCGACCGCGCAGCCAGCCCAACCATCGCCAACTCCCACCGCGACCGCAGCGCCGACCACACCGCCGACGGCGCCGCCGCGACCTCCCGCGCCGACGGCGGCGCCTGCGGTTCAGCAGCAGCGGTTGTGGCTCTACTTTGGTGACGCGACCGGCGCCCTCTTTGTGCCGGTTCAGCGGCTTGTGCCTGTGGAAGATCGCAAAGTGGCAGCGGCTGCCATCAATGCCCTTATCGAAGGTCCACGCAACGGCCTCGAACGTCTAATCGATCCGCAGGCGCGTCTGTTGAGCATTACAATCCACAATGGGCTTGCGACGGTCAACTTCGACCGGCCGCCGCATCTGAACGGCGATCCGCGCGGCTTGCAATCGATTGTTCTGACGCTGACCCATTTCGAGACGATCAACCGGGTGCAGTTCCAGGTCAATGGTCAAAACATCGGCATTGACGGAAGCGGTCCAATTGGGCGACCGGTGGTCAACCCATTGAACCCGGATAATCTGCCAGTCGATTATGCCATCACCGAGTTTCTACCGACGTACTACCTGGCGAACGATGGGTATCACACCATCCGCATCATTCGCATGACGCCGAAGACGCGCCAGGTGGCTGAGGGAACGGTGCGCGCCCTCATCGAGGGACCGGGAATCTATGAGTATGCAGTGCAGCGCACTATTCCGTCGGGAACCGAACTCCGCTCAATCAGCATCAACCAGGGGGTGGTGCGGGTCGATTTCAGCGCCCAATTCGCCGAGGCGACCGATCGCAACGCCGCAGTGCGCACGCTGGTCGAATCACTGACTACGCTGCCGCGTGTGACCGGGGTGCAGATCTTTGTCGAGGGTCGCTCACTTGCGGAGTGGTGGGGTGAACCATATGGCAAGGTTTACCCGAAGCCGCTGATCAACCCGGAGGGATGATCTACCACCAGCGCCACCAGACGTAGTGGTGTTCTTGTGGTGGAACAACGCGGCACTGAGCGCATACACGAAATGGAATGCCGGTCTCACGCTCGAGGTGGAGATTGTCGCGCCCGCCGCAGTAGCGACACACGCTCAGATTTTCGATATCGTCGGCGCGCCAGAGTTGGGGGATGAGGGTCAATTTCAGCGGATGAACGCCATCGATCGCGGCGATCTTGACGCACACCGCCGCCGGAAAGACCGCTTCAACGCGCGCGAACAGGTGATAGCGGTACGAATACACCTCGTCGCCGACACAAATGGCGCCTATTCGCGGATGGGTCCGAATCTTCATGGCATCCTCAGCAGCGCAGCCAGCCTGCGCAGTTCCTCTTCGTTGAGACGAAACGCCTCGTGATCGCTGAACATGAGCGCGTCAAGCATATCAGCGATGCGCTCCCCGGCGCCCGCTTCGAAGCATGCCAGACCAAGTTCTACGGCATAGAACTGGTCGAATGCCCACGATGCTAGCGCGTCGTCGGTCATGGCGCCGGATAATCGTTGCTCGATCTGATCCGCTACCGCGTTGCGTGTAATGACCGTCATTAATCTCGGTCTGATGATTGGGCGGAGCCGCTGCATTGCAACGGCTCTGCCTGAATGAATTACGAATCCCGCAGCGCCTGATCGCACATCGAGGCAAACCCGCATCCGAAACAGCGTGCGGGATCATCGTGACTCCGATCACACTCGTTGTCAAGCGCCGCGCGCATCTCTTCGATCAGCGCCAGCGTCTCTTCGCGCACGCGCGCTGTATACGATAGCCGAAACGTTCGATCGGCATACCGCAACAAGCCATACGGCGGGGCAGTGCCGGTGGTTTCCTCGATCAACAGACAATACGCCGCCAGTTGCATCAGATCGGATTCATACGGGCGTGTTGCGTTGCGTCCTGGTTTGATCTCCATCGGAATGAGATGTCCGTGTTTCTCGATCAGGTAATCCGGTTTTCCCACCAGACCAAGCCGGCGGGCCACAAGCGGTCGTTCCGGTGATCGGGCGTTGGTGTCGCAATACGCTACCGGCGCCCATGGCAGCCCGGTGGCGGCGCGGAGGCGGAGGGCGCCGATCAGAGCGACGAGTGCGAGCAGAAGCAGCGCCAGTCCAATGGTGATCGCCATAGGTCAGCCCGCCATCCCGCCGCCAATCAGCAGCGTCAGCGCGAGTGCGCCAAAGAGCACTGCAATGATCAACAACAGGCGACTCAGGGCGACTGATCGAGCATGGCGGCGATGCAGCATTGCGCCGTGCTCGCGCCGTTCGCGTCCTTCCGGTTCGAGACCGGCGACGCGGCGTAGCCACCAGGCGCGGGCACAGTACGCATATTCGCCGATTTCGCTGGCGCGTATCGTCGGTAACCGCTGATCTGGCATTTTTCAGGAGACCTATCCGCCGCCCAGCACCGGATTGCCACCGATCCAGTTCGCCACATCAGAAACGGTAATAACGACCATCAAGCCCATGAGCATCATGAACCCGATGGCATGCACCATTGCTTCGCGCTCAGGCGGGATCTTCTTACCGCCACGGGCGATCTCGATCAGTGAAAAGAGGATGTGGCTGCCATCGAGCGCAGGAATGGGCAGCAGGTTGATCAGGAACAAATTGAGACTGATAAGCGCCGTCCACTGCCAGAAGCCGATCCAGCCGTCGCGCTGAATGACCTCGCCGGTACCGCGGGCAATGCCGACCACCCCGGCGACCCCGCCCTGCGGCGCTTCGTTTATTCCCAGCAGGCTGCCGAGCATCTGACCAATGCCGGTGATGAATCGCCCCAAAATATCGAAGGTGTAGGTGAAGCCCGTGCCGAGCACCGTGAGCGGTGTTGCTGGAACAACCCGAACGTTTGGCGTGTAGGCGAAGCCAAACCCGTTCTCGAACTTCACGTCGTCGCGCTCCCAAGGTCCAGGGGTGATCGCCAGCACAGCGCGCACCCCCTCGCGCTCAACGACCGCCTCGATCGTGCGACCGCGGTTTTCTGCTGCAATCAGGCGGATCACGCTCAGATCGGTGTCGAGCGTGCGCCCGCCAAGTGCAACCAGAAGATCGCCGCTGCGCAAGCCGGCGCGTTCGGCAGGGGTGGCCGGATAGACGACATCGATGCGTGCGCCGTCGAAAACCGCCGGAACGCCGCGCGCCATAAAGATGCCGCTGAAGATGAGGAACGCCAGTAGCAGGTTCATCAGCGGTCCGGCGAACAGAACGGCGATTTTCTTCCACGGCGATGCTGCGGAAAGGCTGCCGACGCCGTAGATCTGATCCCCTTCGCCGCTGAAGCGCACAAACCCGCCAATAGGCAGCCAGTTGAGCGTATACTTAACGCCATTGCGCTCAAAGAGCACCATTGCGCGCGGTGGATATCCCAGTCCGAACTCTTCGACTTTGATGCCAAACCATACTGCCGTCAGAAAATGCCCCAACTCATGAACCAGCACCAGCAGCCCGAGCATGAGCAGGAATGCGGCAATGGTAACCAGACCGTCGGGCAAACTCTCGAACACTACGCTTCTCCTCTGATACAGAGCGGCTGCTGTACCGCCATTGAACATGCGCACCGCGTACAGAGTAGTGTACCGTATGGCAGAAGCGTCTGTCAACCGCGAAAGCCGTCAGGCCGTCAGGCCGTCAGTCGCCGGAAACATCACACGTGGAGCGTTTGTAGACGCGACGCGCGTTTTCCGTGTGCCGATGCGTTGTCCCCCACATCCCCGCCGCCCGCCTGCTTCCACACGGGGCGAGGCGGGGTGTTTTCCCCTCATCCCCCTGCCCCCCTTCTCCCACGATGGGAGAAGGGGGGCGTGGTGGTTGAGAACAGAACCCGATGTAGCCTGCGGAGGCAGGCTGCGCACCTGTAGCCCACGGCTTCAGCCGCCGGGCGCTTTGCGTCTTCGCGTGGTTGGGTTGATGCCCATGACCAATCCGGTCTCGCCTGTGGAGGCGGGCAGCGCAGCGGGCGACGTGCGGCAGCCCGCACTCCTTTCGGGGCAGCGGGCGGCGTGCGGTAGCCCGCACTACGCTTCCGGGGCAGGGCGGCGTATCATCTGTGCCGGCGTCCCAATTTTGACACCTATCGTTGCAATACGCTAAGATGTAGAAAGATTGCTTCGCTTGCAATAATACTGAACTGGCAGGCGGACAGGCTCTATGGAACTACACACGAGAGCGGTCGGTCCCTGGCCCATGAACAGTTACGCACTGGTCTGCCCGACGACGCACTACAGCGTCCTGATAGATCCTGGCGCAGAACCGGACGAACTTGCCGCTATGCTCGACGGCACGACCCCGATCGCCATTCTGCTGACGCATACGCACCCGGATCACATTGGCGCGCTCGAAGAGATGCGCAACAGGCTAGGCGTACCGGTCTTCGCCCATGCCGGACCTTACGTTGCCGGTGCGACGTTGCGCGTGGATCGGACGCTGGCGCATGGAGACGTGGTGACCGTCGGCGCTTCGACAATCCGGGTATGGCATACCCCCGGTCACACCGCCGATATGGTGTGTTACCTGGTCGATGGCGCGCCAATTGCCATCGTCGGCGATACCCTGTTCGACGGCGGACCGGGGCGCACCTGGTCGGCGGACGATTTCCGCATCGCCTTGACAACCTTGCGTGCCATCGTGTTGACCTGGAGCGATGACGTGATCTGCTACCCTGGTCACGGTCCGTCCTTCCGGCTTGGCGACCGGCGCGTTGCTATCGAGCGTTTCCTGGCGCGCGCGCCAGAAGGGTTTTTCGGCGACGCAACATGGGATATGTGAGAGGAGTCTATGCCTGCTTCGGCGAAACTGGTTGCGCGCGCGATGGTTGGGTCCCCCATTGAGCGGCCTTTTGGCGGATGCCTGTTTGTTGCAGGAATGCTGGCGTTGCTCGGCTTTGCCTTCCTGGGGCACCTGGCGCTCTGGATTCTGGAACCCATCACGCGCGTCGGCATTTTCCTGATCGGCATCACCATCGGCACGATTGCGTCGCTGCCGCTCCTGGCATTTTTGCGCTGGCTCGACCGGCGCGAGCGCGAGTCGCTGTGGCTGGCGATTGGCGCGGTCGTGTGGGGCGCGGTCATCAGCACCGGGCTGTCTGCGATCTTCAATGCGCTTGGCTTTGGCTTCATCGCCGTCAGCCTGGAGATTGTCGGCGGAGTCGACGCTGAATTGCTCGGACAGTTGCTCGCAGCGGCGCTGGTCGCTCCACCGGTCGAAGAGGCGTTCAAAGGGCTGGCGATCCTGGTGCTCTTCTGGTTTCTGCGCGCTGAGTTTGACAATGTGCGCGACGGCATTATCTATGGCGCGCTGGTCGGTATCGGGTTCAATATCGCCGAGTATGCGCTCTATGTGATGCAGGGGTACGCCGAGAGCGGCGTGGCGCCGTTCGCCGAGCAGTTCGCCGGTCGTTTCGTCTTTCTCGGCTTCAACGGGCATATGCTGTGGAGTGCGATCTGCGGCGCCGGCGTCGGGTTTGCGCGTCAGTCAACCACCAGAGGTTGCGCCTCGCTCGGAGCGCCGGTCGCCGGGTATCTGACCGCAGTATTTGGGCACGCGCTCAACAACTCGGTCGGGGTGTTTCTCCTTGCCGTCATTCTCGTGATGATGGGGTACGATGTCGAAAGCGGGCTTATGAGCATTCCGCCGTTTGCGCTCTGGACGGCGGCGGCGATCATGAATGTGCTGGTGCAGGGCGTGCTCTACATCGCGCTGCTCGTGCTCCTGGCGCTGACCTCGCGCTGGGAGCGGGATGTGATCTGTACCTACCTGGCGGACGAAGTTGGCATCAGTGTCACACCCGAAGAATTTACCGCAATTGTGAATGACCGTATGTTCGGCGCACTGGGGAACCGTGGCATCCCATGGCAGCTGGCGCTGGCGCAGAATGAACTGGCCTTCCGCAAATGGCATGTTGCGCGTGAAGGCGGCAACCCCGCAACTGACCCGCTGGTTGCAGCATGGCGTCAGGATATTGCGGCGCTGCGCGAAGAGTGGCTGCGCTCCCGACGAACGAGGTGAGGTATGACAGTTGCGACCGATCAGCGTCTCGCGCTGGCAATGACCATTCCCGGCGCGCCGGTCTGGCGGTTAAGCCTGGAGCAGTACCATCGCATGATCCAGACCGGTATCCTCACCGATGATGATCCCGTCGAGTTTCTCGAAGGGTTGCTGGTGGCGAAAATGCCCAAAAATCCGCCGCACAGCCTTGTAGCCCATCTGATGCGCAACGCGCTTGCGCAGGTTGCGCCAGCGCAGTGGTACGTCGATGCGCAGGAGCCGTTCACCGCTGACAATAGTGAGCCGGAACCGGACGTTCTGGTTGTTCGTGGTGAGCGCCGTCAGTATCGCAATCACCGCCCGCTAGCGCAGGACGTTGCGCTGGTTGTGGAAGTGGCAGATACGACGCTCCAGCGTGATCGAACCTTGAAGAAGCGGATCTATGCACGCGCAATGATCCCGATGTACTGGATCGTCAATCTTGTGGAGCGCAAGGTCGAATGGTATGCCCACCCTTCAGTTTCCGAAGGGGAAGCCGATTACGCACAGCGCCAGGGTGGTACTGAGGACGATGTGATTCCGGTTGTCCTCGACGGCGTGGGGATCGCGCGTCTTCCGGTGCGCGATCTGTTGCCCTGAACGTATTTCACGAAAGTGAGAATATGATGGCACGTCCTGTCTCTGTCGGTCTGGTGCAAATGCGGATGACCGACGACCCGCAGCGCAACTTCGCCGCCGCCGTGGAAGGCATCCGCGATGCTGCGGCTTGCGGCGCACAGATCGTTTGTTTGCCGGAATTGTTTCGTTCGCTCTACTTCTGCCAGAGCGAGGATCATCGCTATTTCGCCCTGGCGGAGCCGATCCCCGGTCCGTCCACCGAAGCGTTGAGCGTTCTGGCGCGCGATCTTGGCGTGGTAATCATCGCCAGTCTGTTCGAGAAGCGTGCCAAAGGGCTGTACCACAACACTGCCGCTGTGATCGACGCCGACGGGCGCTATCTGGGCAAGTATCGCAAGATGCACATTCCTGATGATCCGCTCTACTACGAGAAGTTTTACTTCACCCCCGGCGATCTCGGTTTCAGAGTGTTTGCAACGCGCTATGCGCGGGTTGGCGTGCTCATCTGCTGGGATCAGTGGTACCCCGAAGCGGCGCGCCTCACGGCGCTGCGCGGCGCCGACATACTCTTCTACCCCACAGCCATTGGCTGGCATCCCAAAGAAAAGGATGAATACGGCGCGGCGCAGCACGCAAGCTGGGAGATCATTCAGCGCTCCCACGGCGTCGCCAATGGGTGTTACGTCGTCAGTGTCAACCGTACCGGGCACGAAGGCGACCCGGATGGCGGCATCGAGTTCTGGGGGCAAAGTTTCGTTTCCGATCCGTCTGGAACGATTCTGGCAAAAGCAGCGGTTGATCGTCCAGAAGTGATGGTCACACCGGTTGACTTGGCGCGCATCGACGAGCAGCGCACCCACTGGCCCTTCCTGCGCGACCGGCGGATCGATGCGTATGGCGAGATCACCAGGCGCTACATTGATGAGGCGTGACGGAGCAACGATGACGACTTCCCAACCAACGCCAGCCCGACTTGGCTACCGGATGCCTGCTGAGTGGGCGCCACACCAGGCGACCTGGCTCTCCTGGCCCCACAATGCGGAGTCGTGGCCCGGCAAACTGCACGTTATTCTGCCGATCTACGCGCGCATGGTCGCAGCGCTGGCGCACTCCGAAACCGTCCATATCAACGTCAACGACGAGGCGATGGAAGAGGAGGCGCGCCGGTTGCTGCGCAGCGCCGGCGCAAACGGCGACATCCGTTTCCACCGCTTCCCGACGAACGACGCCTGGTGCCGCGATCACGGCGCAATCTTCGTCGTGCGCGACGGCGACGATCCGCTGGCGGCGATCAACTGGGAGTACAACGCCTGGGGTGGCAAGTACCCGCCATACGATCTGGATCAGCAGATTCCCCGGCGTATGGCGGAGGCGCTTGGCGTGCCCTGCTTCGACGGCGGCATGGTGCTGGAAGGCGGCTCAATCGATGTCAACGGCGAGGGGCTGTTGCTGACGACCGAGGCGTGCCTGCTCAACCCCAATCGCAATCCGCATCTCACCCGCGAGCGGATCGAGTGGCGCCTGTGCGAGTATCTGGGCGTCTCAAACGTGCTCTGGCTTGGCGATGGCATCGTCGGCGACGATACCGATGGACACATCGACGATCTCGCCCGCTTCGTTGCGCCCGACACGGTGGTGACGGCAGTGGAACACGACTCGTCGGACGAGAACTATGACGCGCTCCAGGAAAATCTGCGCCGCTTGCGCCGCATGACCGATCTGCGCGGAGGGGCATTGCGGATTGTGGAGTTGCCTATGCCGCCGGCGGTGGTGTACGAAGGACGGCGCCTGCCTGCCTCATACGCCAACTTCTACATTGGTAATCGGGTCGTGCTGCTTCCCACATTCAACCATCCGAACGACGAGCGCGCAGCGGCGATCCTGGCGGAACTCTTTCCGACACGCGAGATTGTAGGGATTGACTGCACCGACATGGTGTGGGGGCTTGGCGCCTGGCACTGCCTGACCCAGCAGGTGCCCGCGGTTCACGGCATTTCATACTAACTTGGTCAGTCCGCCCGGCGGCTGAAGCTGCGGGCTACCGTTGCCAAGCCCGCCTGCGCGAGCTTCAGCGGGCGATGCCGGATTCTTTGCTCACAAACCATGATCGACTTCACTGCAAAAATCTGTAAACCACGAAGGTCGCCAAGGGACACGAAGGACATGCGCTTCTGTTTCTTCCCCTTCGTGCGCGTCGGGTCCCTGGCGGTTCAGCCGGTGTGCAGTGGACTCATGATTGCCCCAATGACCGCGCATGAGAGCCTATCCGAAAAATCACGACTAAAGTGCGACCGGGTAGGCGAAGGCAAAGCCTTCGCCTACCCAATGAGCTTTTCCAGATAGGCACTTAGTATCAGATTGACGCAAAGGCGCAAAGCTTCGCAGTCAGCAGTCCCTTTGCGTCTTCGCGCCTTTGCGTGAGCCTTTCCGAGAAACTCTCCAGTCACCCGCCAATCCATGCATACATACCGGCCGCAACGGCGCCGCCTGCCAGGGAACTGAGGAAGTTGACCATGTCGTTATTCATCCAGCGCCAGCCGCGCACCAGAGGAAAGGTGCGCCCCTCGCGCGACGCGCGTTTCTCGGTTTCACCGGTTGGCGCAAGATACATTGCCTGTACCGTTGCGCCGAGCAAACTATCGAATAGACTGCCGACGACCCCGCCGCACAGCGCTGCCGGCGCCAGGAGAAGAAGCAAGACCCTGCGTTCGACGGCCATGAGCGCCAGCGCCGCCACGCCGATTAGCAGCGCGCCCCCAACTGAAGCGCCGATACCATAGAGCGTTACACCGCCGGATGTGCCAGGCGGCACAACCCTGCCAGAAGTGATCAGACGCGGCGGATGCGGACTGAGGACGCCGATCTCGGTTGCCCAGGTATCGGCGGTCACCGTCGCCATGATGCCGACATACGCTGCAAGCAGCATCACCGGCTCGCCGGTCAACCCGTAGACCAGGGCAAGCGCCGCGCCTGCGCCGCCATTGGCGAGCGCCTGCCAGAAATCGCGACGCCCACCTTTCTCGAACTTCTCACCGGCGATGCGCTGCTTCTGCGCCTGCCGAAAATGGGAGAGCGCGCTGGACGTTACAAAAAAGACGATCAGCACACATCCCCACGTCCATCCCCCAAAACCAAAGGTCAACGTGCCGGTGACAACCGCGCCGAGCCAGCCGCTGAGATCAAGCGATTGCCGGCGATAGGCGACGGCGCCAATCGCGGTGCTCAACACCAATCCAGCCGTAATGCGAGGAATATCGATCATGGCGTTTTATGTCGGAAACGGAACGCCACGCATCATACCACAGGTGCAAGGCAAAAGGTGAGGGGCGTGAGGCGTGAGGCGTGAGGCGTGAGGCGC